>JAFYLQ010000012.1 GCA_017550105.1 Clostridia bacterium
AACTCGAGTTTGTCCTCATTGTGGCGAAGAAAAACCTTTAAGTGCTTTTGGGTTTAGAAATATGGGTGATGATACAATTAGAAATCAGTCTTGGTGTAAGGATTGTAGGTAACATTATGGCTAAAAAAATAACCAAATGGGAACCCGATGATTTTGAGTTAGAAATGACTACCCATTGGTCGTTCCCGAAACGTGGCGATTGGGCTACTCATGATGCTAAATGGCGTGGTAATTGGTCTCCGTACATTCCTCGTAACATTCTACTCCGATATTCAAAAGAAAATGATTTAGTGCTTGATCAGTTCGCCGGTGGTGGAACCACTCTTGTTGAAGCTAAGCTACTTAACAGAAATATAATCGGTGTAGATGTGAATGATGTTGCTCTTGCTCGTTGCAAAGAGAAAACAGAATTTGAGCACGAAGGTGCAAATGGTAAGGTATATTTACATAAAGGAGATGCCCGAAATCTTGATTTTATTCCAGGTGGAAGTATTGATTTGATATGTACTCATCCACCATATGCAGATATCATTCAATATAGTGAAGATATACCCGAAGATTTGTCTTTGTTGAAAGTTAAAGATTTTCTCGAGGAAATGAAAAAAGTGGCAGCAGAAAGCTATCGTGTTCTGAAAAAGGACAATTTCTGTGCTGTTCTTATGGGCGATACTCGTCAGAAGGGACACATGATTCCTATGTCTTTCGAGGTTATGCGAATCTTTGAAGATGCAGGGTTTAAGTTAAAAGAACTTATAATTAAAGAACAACATAACTGTAAAGCAACAGGATATTGGAAAACAAATAGTGTGAAATATAACTTTTTATTAATTGCACATGAGTATTTGTTTGTGTTTAGAAAATAATATCGTTTGCTCTAACAAACTCAGAAAATGAACATCGCATTTTAAAGTATTATAAAATATGCGTGAAAAAAGCAGAAACGAAATTCGTTTCTGCTTTTTTTCAGTTAAAGTACTTTTCGATTTTTGTGAATTTATTTTTAAAGGTGAAGCGGCGTTCCAAAAATGCGGATATTCTGCCAATAAGAAAGCCGTTTATAATAGCGCAAATTATGGTTCCGATTCCCACGCCCTTGAAGGTGCCGAAGCCGAAAAAGGTAAAGGATAAAATTACCGAAAGGGCAGTGTTTATGCAATCGTAAGCCGTTTTGGTTTTGTTTATATTAATCGAAAATTTCTTGGAAATTTCTTTAACAATAAGCTCGTAAGCCTCGGGTGACAGATACGTGTGAAAGAAAAGTGAAACGGCTAAAGCACAGCAAAGAGTACCTACAACAAACCAAAGAATTCTCAAGGGTAATATTTCGCAGGGCAGGTCGGCTATTACCCACATAGCACCGTCAAGAAGTGTGCCGTAAAGGAGGGCGGTTATGAAAGAAAAAAGGTAGAAAAGCCTGAACCTTCGTAATATTATTACCGTCAGTAGCACAAGAAAGCCCTGCACACAATATTCGGCAACTCCAAAAGAAAACCAAGGTAAAAATTCGGATATTTTAAGATGGAGTATGTAGGTTGGGGCAACGACCATGGACATTCCTAAATTTGCCTTTTCGGTAAATGCCGCACCGAAAGCCATTATTACAAGCCCTAAAACGTAAGAAATTTCGGTGTAAAAAATTCTTTTTTTCATAAATGAAGCCCTTTCGTAAAACCATAATCGGTTTTTGTGAACACAAGGTGGATTGTACCACCTTTTATTTTAAAAATCAACTTTGCTTTTACGTGTTATTGTGCTATAATATAAATATAAAATTTGTATAGGAGAAAAGCTATGAAAAAGAAAACAAAAAAAGTGCTGATTTCATTGCTCAGCACAGTAGTTGCGGTTGTTATTTTGCTTACGGTGGCGGGACCCCATTTCGTGCTTATGGGTGCACGTCAGCCCGAGGTTGAAGCTGAGTATGCCTATAGCGAATATTTTTATAACGACTACGACACAATACGTGCTCACCTTAAGGAGCGTGTGAGTGAGCTTGAGGGCAAGGGCGTTAAGGTCGAGGTTAGCGAATATGCCGTTGACGAAAAGGACGACCTTTATATTGATAATATTTATTTACCCAGTAACGACAAAAAGGATAATCTTATTGTGCTTACTACGGGCGTTCACGGTATAGAGGGCTACATCGGTTCGGTTATGCTCGACGTGTTTTTTGAGGAAATTTATCCTACCTTGAATACGGATACAACGGGTGTGCTTATTGTGGCAAACGTGAATCCCTACGGTATGAAGTATATGCGTCGTTATAACGAAAACAACGTTGACCTTAACCGCAACTTTATTATTGATTGGGAAAATTTCAACCTTTCATCAAATAAGGATTACCCCGAGGTTAAAGAGTTTTTACAGCCCGAGGGTGAAATCGGCAATGCATTGTGGCACGAGGTAGGCTTTTACGGAAATCTTGCCAAAGAGGCTCTGACAAAGGGCGCCGACAAGGTTTCGGATGCGCTTCTTACAGGTCAGTATGAATATCCTCAGGGTGTTTATTACGGCGGTAACGGTGACGAAATCTCAACCACGTATCTTAAGAGTGTGTTTAACGACTGTCTTGACGGTGAATACGCTAATATTATTCATATCGACATTCACTCAGGCTACGGACCCCGATATAATATGGTAATTTTCAACTCAGTTTTCGACACGATGACCGAGGCAGAGACCAAAGCGGCTTTTGGCTATGATTACGTAATTGCTCACGATTCCGAGTCCTTCTACGCTACAACGGGCGACACTACCGACTATTTCTACCGTCTTGCCGAAAGCAAAAAGACCGATAAGGAATTATACTCAACCTGCTTTGAATTCGGTACAATCGGCGACAGCTTTATGGAGTCAATTCTTTCGCTTAAATATACCGTTGACGAAAACAGAAACCATTGGTATCCTACGGATAACAAGGTTACAGAAGAGGTTGTAAACGAAAATTATAAGGAGCTTTTCTACCCCACCGAAACACAGTGGCGTGAAAAAACAGTAGCTGATTTTAAAATCGCTACCGAAGGTGTGCTCAAAGCTAAATTAAAGTAATTTTATTTACTTTTTGTGGTTAATCTGAAAATTTCTGCTAACACTATGAATACATTAATATTTAGGAGATGTTAGTATGAGATACGAATGTCCTTGTGGCTATATTTATGATACTGCTAAGGGTGACCCCGAAAACGGTGTTGCACCTAACACAAAGTGGGAGGACGTACCCTCTGATTGGGTTTGCCCCACCTGTGGCCTCGGTAAAGAGGCATTTGAAAAAATATAAAGAAAAAGCCGATGGAATTCCATCGGCTTTTTCTTGTAAATTTACGGAGAATGTGGTATCATTAATTTAATTTATTGTTAAAGGAGAGCTATATATGGATAATACTGCTTTATTTAACCTTTCTTACGGTGTTTATGTTGTTACTACATGGGATGAGGGTAAGCCAACAGGCTGTACTGCAAACTCCGCTATGCAGGTAACCTCAACTCCTGCAACTGTTGCAGTTTCAATTAACCACGATAATCACACCAACAAATGCATAAAGGATACGGGTGTTTTTGCTGTTAATATCCTTGGTGAAAACGTTGACCCGATGATAATCGGCTCCTTCGGCTTCAGAAGCGGCAGGGACGTTAATAAGTTTGAGGGCATAGACCACCTTGTTAAGGGTTATCTTCCCGTGTTGCCCCAGGCTATTTCTTATATAACCTGTAAGGTTATTAACACAATGGAAACCGAAACCCATACTATTTTCCTTGGTGAGGTTACGGATGCAGGTCACCTTAATAAGGACGTGCCCATGACTTACTCATATTATCACAAGGTTATAAAGGGCTCTGCTCCTAAAAATGCACCCACCTATGCAGGTGACTGATATGAAAAACCTTGTATTAATCGGTATGCCCGGTGCGGGTAAAAGCACCGTGGGTGTTCTTCTTGCAAAATCAATGCTTATGAATTTTTGTGATACGGATTTGTTGATACAAAATTTCACGGGCGAGAGCCTTTCTGATACCATAAAAAGCAGGGGCATCGATGCCTTTATAAGGTTAGAGGACGAAATTATTTATAATACCGAATTTAAAAACAGCGTTATTGCTACGGGCGGTAGTGCGGTTTACGGTGAAAGAGCAATGAATAAGCTCAGGGAAAACGGTAAAATTGTTTATCTTAGGGTTAGTCCCGTGGAGCTTAATAAGCGTGTTAATAATATACATACACGCGGTATTGCTATGAAAGAGGGGACGACTCTTGCGGAGCTTTACGAAGAAAGAGCACCCCTTTACGAAAAATATGCGGATATAATAATTGAATGTGACGGCAAAACCCCCGAGGAATGTGTTGATTTGATTATGTAAAAAAACTTCCCGACTCGTGTGAGTCGGGAAGCTCTTTTTTAACCCCAGATAAACCAGAGCATTAAATAACCTGTTGTAACTGCTGCAAGGGTGAAGGGTACGCCGTATTTCATAAAGGTTGTACTCTTAACCTCGTGACCCTCCTTACGAAGGATACCGATACCTGCGATGTTTGCACTTGCACCGATGGGTGTAAGGTTACCGCCAAGGGTTGCACCGCAAAGAAGACCGTAGTAAAGAAGCTTCGGGTCCATACCGGGGAAGCCCTCTGCAATAACGGGTACAATTGCAAGCATTGTTGCGGTGTAGGGAATGTTATCAATAAATGCTGAAAGAATAACGGAAGCCCATACGATAATGGTGAATACAAGGAAGGGTGAGCCGCCGCCCAAATTCTTGATTACGTTACCGATTACGTCAACAACACCTGCAGATTCGATACCGCCGATAACTATGAAAAGGAAGGTAAGAAGTGCGATTGTGTAGTAGTCGATTTCCTTGAAGGCGTTTTTAACAACCGCCTTGTTCTTTTTGATAACAAGCTCTCTGAAAGCACCGATAAGGAAGATTGCAATACAAAGAATACCGTTTGTGATGTCAGGCTTATAAATCTTTAAGCCGTCAGCGGTCTGTTCAAAGAATCTGAAGTCACCCTCGCCCTGATAATAGGGAATGAACGATACGCCGATAAGGGCAACAACCGTGCCAACAAGAAGGATTGTGGGGAAATAATCCTCAACCTTTGTTTCGCCCTTGAATGAGATTTTGCCCTTTTCTTTTCTGAACATAAAGAGGATGATGAGGGCGGCAACAATTGCACCTGCTTCAACAACCCAGAACATACCGGGCTTTGATGAGCCGTCAAGGGCTTTGTCAACAAAGAATGACGAGAAGTCAAGGTTTGCGGCTTTACCCAAAAGGATTGATGTAGTGTCACCAACAAGTGTGGCGGCACCCTGAAGGTTTGATGAAACCGCTATACATATAATAGAGGCTACAGGTGAAATGTTGAGCTTTTTGCAGAAAGCAAGGGCAACGGGGGCTATCATAAGCACTGTTGCAACGTTGTCAACGAAAGCGGAAACAATACCTGCAAAAAGTGAAATTACAACCACAACCCACTTAACGTTGGGCATTTTGGATATGAGCACGTCAGAAAGCAGCTGGGGCATTTTGGATTCAATAAATAAATAAACCGTACCCATAGTACCCGCAATCATCATAATTACGTTCCAGTCGATGTTCTTGAGCGCATCAAGAATACCGTAAGTGTAAACTCCGTCACCCACGTTGAAGAACTCGGCGCCGAATAAATCGGGCTTTAACGTGGCTATAACGCCTAAGCCTACAAAAAGTAATGCGGAAACACCTACGATATAGGGGCGTATTTTTTGAAAAATAAGCATAAGAACGTAGGTTATTGCAAAGATTACCAATGCAACAATTGTGATTTGACTCATAAAAATCTCCATTCTCGGTGTAAAGTTGTCTGTACAAAAAAACACCCATCTTGAGGATGGGTGGAAAAGGTAAGTATGACAAACCTGCAACCTCAATAAATAACCTGCGAAAGCAAGCTATGACAGACTCCACCACTTACGGGTTGCAATTTGATTATATTATCCCGAGGGCTAATTGTCAACAAAAGTTATTTTTTAAACGAAGTATGATTGTTTTTTAACAATTGACTTGTTTAAAAGTGGAAAATGTGATAACATACACTGCACAGAATAGTTATTTGTCAGGTGATTGAATGAATTATAAAAACGTTCCGCAATGGATGCAGGATAGCAGGTCGGAAATACAAGGTCAGAATGACGTTGTAGGACTTATTATTGCAGAATACATAGGCACTTTTGTGAAAAGGGGCTTTACCCAGCAGGAAATGGGCTCCCTTATGGCGGGTGCATTTTTACTTCCCTTAGAAGAGGTTGAAAAAAGAATTGATGCTCTTATGTCCCTGTGTGATGACAAAGAGCAAGGCAAAAAGCTTTGTGTTTTCTGTGTGCAGAAGGGTGAGCTTTTTTCGGTTGAGGATACCGACCCTTGCGAAATCATAGAAATTTTAAAAGAAAAATACGGCACTGAAGCGGTAAAGGAAACCCTGCTTAATTACCCCGAGATATTATACGTATGGAAAAATTCCAGGTTTAGAAATTCACCCGAAAATGGAAAAAACAGGGAAAAAGCCGAGTTTATTCTTAGTGAATGTGCAAGTGTTTTTCCTGAAATTTAAGTAAAATAAAAAATAAAAATAAATGCAACAAAAATTTAAATTTGTCAAGTAATTTACTTGACTAATATGGCAATATTTATTATAATATACGAGATGATGTATTATTTGTGGTAATAATGCACTATCCGTATTGTATGATAATGGTTTTGTTATTTATATATTTTTGTTATTTATAGATTTTTTTATTGTTTTTTTAATCAAATTTTTTGATAATAGCGTTATTTTATATAGATATGCACCGCACACGTGTGAACGTCTGCGACAAAACTTTTATTATATGCGAAAATTCCGTTTTTCGGGGTTTTCGCCCTGTGACGGAGAGTGTTTTCGCTTCCCGTCTTTTTTATTTTTAAAATTAACTTTAACTCACTACTCAGAAAGGAGAATAACGGTAATGATAGCTATTGATATTGCTGTTGCTATAGCTGTGGCAACTCTTGTTGTCGGCGGTGTTGTTGGTTTTGTTGCCGGTGGTGCACATCGTAAAAAGGTTGCTGAATCAGCTATCGGTTCTGCTACTCAGGAAGCGGCTCGTATTGTAAATAACGCTATGACCGAGGCAGAGCAGAAGAAAAAGGAATCAATCCTTGAAGCCAAGGATGAAATCCACAAGCTCAGAAGTGAAACCGAGCGTGACCTCCGCGAAAGACGTGCCGAGGTTCAGCGTCAGGAAAGAAGAATTATCCAGAAGGAAGAAAGCCTTGATAAAAAGGTTGAGGCTCAGGAAAAGAAGGAGGAGCTTATTGCTCAGAAGCTCAAAGGTGTTGAGGCTAAGGAGCAGGAGGTTGAATCCCTTAAAAAGAGCCAGTTAGAAATTCTTGAAAGAATTTCAGGCTACACCAAGGAACAGGCTAAGGAGGTTATCCTTAAAACTCTTGAGGAGCAGCTCGTTCACGAAAAGGCTACTAAAATCTTCGACTATGAGCAGCAGCTCAAGGACGATATGGATAAGCTTGCAGGTGAAATTATTGCGGGTGCTGTTCAGCGTTGTGCTGCCGACCACGCGGCAGAGGCTACTGTTTCGGTAGTTACTATTCCCAGTGACGAAATGAAGGGTCGTATTATCGGCCGTGAGGGTAGAAATATCCGCACAATCGAAACAATTACAGGTGTTGACCTTATTATTGACGATACACCCGAGGCTATTACAGTTTCTTGCTTTGAGCCCGTTCGTCGTGAAATCGCAAGACTCACTCTTGAAAAACTTGTTTCCGACGGCAGAATTCACCCCGCACGTATTGAAGAAATGTATGAAAAATCAAAGCGTGAGGTTGAAAACACAATTCGCCAGACAGGTGAAAAGGCTATTATTGATGCAGGTGTAAACGGTCTTCACGGTGAAATCGTAAAGCTTTTAGGTAAGCTTAAATACCGTACAAGTTACGGTCAGAACGTACTTAACCATTCACTTGAGGTTTCTTACCTTGCAGGTCTTATGGCTGCTGAGCTTGGTGCAGACGTTAAGCTTGCTAAACGTGCAGGTCTTCTTCACGATATCGGTAAGGCTCTTGACCACGAAAAAGAGGGTACACACATCGAGCTCGGTGTTGAGGTTGCCCGTAAGAACAAAGAAAACGAACAGGTTATTCACGCTATTCAGGCTCACCACGGCGACGTTGAGGCCAAAACTGTTATTGCGTGTCTTGTTCAGGCGGCTGACGCTATTTCTGCCGCAAGACCCGGTGCAAGACGTGAAAATATTGAATCATATATTCAGCGTCTGCAGAAGCTTGAGGAAATTACAACCTCATTCCCCGGTGTTGACAATGCCTTTGCAATTCAGGCAGGTCGTGAGGTTCGTATTATGGTTAAGCCCGATGCGGTTTCCGATGACCAGATGGTATTACTTGCAAGAGATATTGTTAACAAAATCGAGGGCGAGCTTGAATATCCCGGTCAGATTAAGGTTAACGTAATCAGAGAAAGCCGAGCAATTGACTTTGCAAAATAAAACAAAAGCGGAACCCAGGGTTCCGCTTTTTCAATAGAAAGATGATAATTTATGCGTTTACTGTTTTTAGGTGATATAGTAGGCGAGGGCGGTTGTGATTTTATATTAAAAAAATTGCCCGAATTCAAAAGAAAAAATAATATAGACGTTTGTATTGCCAACGGCGAAAATTCCGCCAAGGGTAACGGTGTTACACCCAAATCATGTGGAATGATGTTCGATAGCGGCGTTGATATGATAACCCTTGGTAATCATACCTTCAAGCGTCCCGAAATATCCGACTACCTTGACGGCTACGTAGACGTGGTAAGACCCTATAACTACCCCGAGGGTGCACCGGGTAAGGGCGTGGGCATAATTGATAAGGGCAGAATAAGAATTGCCGTAATTAATATGCTCGGTACGGTTTATTCCGAGCCCTTGGGAAACCCCTTCAGGGAAATGGACAAAGCCCTTAAGGAAACGGACGACTGTAAAATAGTTATTGTGGATTTTCACGCCGAGGCTACTGCAGAAAAAAGGGCAATGGGCTTTTACCTTGACGGCAAGGTTACGGCGGTTTTGGGTACTCACACCCACGTGCAGACTGCCGATGAACAGCTTTTGCCAAAGGGCACGGCGTATATTACCGATGCAGGTATGACGGGTCCCGTTCAATCTGTTTTGGGTATTGAGCCGTCACTTACAATACAGAAATTCAGAACCAATCTTCCCGTCAGGTTTGAGAATGCAACGGGTGAGTACGAAATGGACGGCTGTATTATTGATATTGACGAAAAAAACGGTAAGGCAACGGCAATAGAAAGGGTGAGGGTAAGATGAATAAAAAAATAATATCACTATTACTCGTGCTTTCTACGTTGTTTGCGCTTGCTTCCTGTGGCGGTAAGGGTGACGACGAAACCACCGAGCCCGAAAGCTACGTTTTACCCACCAAAATTATTGAAGCGGATATTTCGCTTCCGTATACAAGCTCCGATTCCCTTGTGGCGTATACGGTAAAGGGTAGTCTTAACGGCGACCTGATACCAATTATGTACGAAAGTCTGTTCACCCCCACCGATGACGGTAAGGGAATGCCCCTTGTGGCTAAAAACGGTGAAATTAACGGAACGAAGGTTACCGTGAACCTTAAAACTAATGTTAAGTTCAGTAACGGTACGGTGTTAACGGCAAAGCACGTTAAAGCCTCCTTCGATAAAGCTAAAAGCAACGCTTTCTATAATCATTCATTAAAAAATATTTCTTCCGTTTCGGTTAAGGGCAACAACACGCTGGTGTTTAATTTATATAATCCCGACCCCATGGCTCTTAATATACTTGACTTCCCGATTATATTAACCTCGGACAAGAATACATACGGCAGCGGTAAATACGTTCTTAAATACCTTGATGATACGGCGTATTTGCAGGTGAACTCCCACCACAGGGATTATAAAAAAAGTTGGCACAAGCAAATAGCCCTTTATGATATGTCGGGTATTTCGGGCCCTATATATCCCTTTAAGGCTAACGAAATAAGCGTTTACAAGCAGGATTTGAGTGACGGTAATTACGTTAATCTTTCCGCATTTACGGTAGCCGAGAATACCAATAACCTTGTGTACGTTGGCATTAACTCCAATTGGGCGGGTTCGATTACGTCCATTGATTGGGTAAGACAGGCTATTAACATCGGCATAAGCCGTTCAAGTGTTACAGCCTCGTCATACTTGGGTCAGGGCAACACCGTAATAACACCCTTTAAAAGTGATTATTACCAATTGAATACCGAAAACCTTGCGGGTGTGAACGGTGAGGTTGAAAAGGCAATTGGTATTATGGAAAGAAATGGGTATACTACGGTTAATGCAGATGGTGTAAGAACCAACGGCAGTAATTCGTTAAAGCTCAGCATTCTTGTTTGCTCTGAAAATCAGTACAAGGTTACTGTTGCCGAGGCGGTTAAAAAATCCCTTGAGGAGCTTGGCTTCGGTGTGACTATTACCGAGAAAAAGACCTCGGAGGAATTTATTAATGCCTTAAAGGAAGGGCATTTCGGCTTGTATATTGGTGAAGCACAGCTTACGTCCAACTGCGATTTATCCGAGTTTTTCTCAGAAAAGGGTAGCCTTAATTACGGCATATCACCCGAGTTTTATGCGGATTTTGATGCCTATAAAAAAGGCACCGACTCCACAATGACCTTTGTGGAAGCCTTTTCGACCGAGGTTCCCTTTATTCCCCTGTATTACAGAAAAACCGTTATATCCGTAAACCCCAATATTACGGGACCAAAAAACGGCAACAACGTTTATGCCGATATAGGCGAGTGGACGGTTCAGAAGGACAAATAATCGTTTAAAAAATATACTTGTATTTATATACGATATAGAGTATAATATTTTTTATATTATTTAAGGAGTTGACACAATGGACCCTATTAAAGTAGATTTTTCAGGCAAGGGCAAACCCAGAGAGGTTGTTATTCCCCCTGAGAAAAAGGTTCTTAAAATCATCATCAGCATTCTTGCAACAATAATCGGCGGTGGCATTACTTATTACTTTATGCTTCCCGCAATTAACCTTAAAGAGATTGAGTTTTACTACTTCATAGCTATCCTTATTGCTATTTACATCGGTATGAACTTCATTACCTCTAAGGCATTTGCAAAGCCCGAATACGTGCCTTACGTAAAAAGACAGGCGATTATACCATTAGCAATCGGTCTTGTTTTTGCACTTATTCTTGGTATCGGTTACCTTGTATCCGCACCTCTTTTCCGTGCAAAGGCATATAGCGAGATTATCTCCGTTACAGAAGAGGATTTCGGTGAGGGTGACAGTATTACAACAATTGACAGTCTTGAGGATTTCAAAACTGTTCCCATGATTGACAAGGACGTTGCATTCAACCTTGCTAACAAATCTCTTGGTGAGCTTTCAGATTGGGTTTCACAGTTCGTTATTGACGAGAAATACTCAACACAGGTTAACTTTGACGGTCAGCCCTACAGAATTTTCCCCTTGAAATACGGCGACGTTTTCAAATGGATTAAGAACACCAAAGAGGGCTTCCCCGCATACGTTAAGGTTAATATGTACACCCAGAAGGCAGAGGTAGTTGTTCTTGAGGATATGGGTCTTGAGGATATTCACGTTTCAACAGGTGAGTACCTTAACGAAAGACTTGACCGTGTTCTCAGATTTAACTATCCAACATATATGTTCGGCACACCCTCATTGGAAATCGATGATAAGGGCCATCCCTATTGGGTTTGCGAATACTACGACAAGACTATCGGTCTTGTAGGCGGTAGAGACGTTAAGGGTGTTGTTCTTGTGGACGCTTGTGTTAAGGCGAGCGAGCTTATCAAGGGTCAGACACTTGTGGACTTTGAGAGCGTTGACGACCTTAAGAATAACGAAAAATTTAACTGGATTGACCAGATTTACTCCGACGACCTTCTTGTTGAGCAATATAACTACTACGGTAAATACCTTGGTGGTTTCATCAACGGCTACATCGGTCAGACAGGTGTTAAGACCACAACTGTTGGCTCAAGCTATATTGCAAGCGGCGACGACGTTTGGCTTTACACAGGTGTAACCTCAGTTACAAGTGACGACTCCATTATCGGTTTTGCTATTATTAACCAGCGTACAAAGGAAGCTGTGTTCCAGGAAATTTCAGGTACAACAGAAAGCGGTGCTCAGAACTCTGCTCAGAGTATCGTTTCCGACAAGGGTTGGCAAGCAACCTTCCCCCTTCTTCTTAACATTGACGGCGAGGCAACCTACTTTATGGCACTTAAGGACAACAACGTTGTTAAGAGCTATGCAATGGTTAGTGTTGAGCGTGTTCAGGATGCGGTAAGAAGTAAGGACGACGCAAAGCCCGACCTTGAGGATTGTCTTAAATCCTACGTTGATGTGGTTAAGGCAAGTACGAAAACAGAGCTTAAGATTGATTACAATCTTCCCGGTGGCTCTGCTGATAAGGACGAAACTGCAGATAAGAACGAAAGCAAATATTCAGAAATAACAGGTGTTATTACGGATATACGTACAGCGGTTGTAAACGGCAACAGTATTTATTACATTGCCCTTGACGGCAACCCCGTGTACTATGCAATGTCCACCGCAGAGGACGATAAGGTAGTAATCCTTAACAAGGGTGACACAATTAAAGTTACCTACGTTGCAGGTGAAGAATCAATCCTTACTGCAAAGGCAATCGGCAAATAAAAAATTAACGGCTTGAATCGTTTGATTCAAGCCGATTTTTTATGCATTAATAGGTTTAGGTCTGTGCTTTGCGGTGAATTCCGTAACGTCAATTTTAATTAAGGTTACGGCACTTACAAGCCTTTCGTTAAATTCAAAATCAAGTCCTGTCTGGGTTTTCATAAATAATGAAAGAAAATTCATTTTGTCCTCTGCTTCCTCGTGTATGTAAGCAATGCCCTTACCCATTACTGAGGAATAAGCGGTGCCGTACTGACAGGCAACCTGACCGCTGAAGGGTTCGATATCGCTTTCGATTGAAAAGAAAACCTTGGGGTTCTTTCGTATTACGTCAAGCTTTTTGCCCTCGGTTGCACAATGAAGGTAGAAGGTGAGCCTTTCGTTTTCGTAGGTGTAGCCGTAATTCATAGGTACAACGTAGGGCTCGTCACCGTCAACAAGACCGATGTGAATGATTTTTGATTTGTCGAGTATTTTAAGAATTTCTTGTATATCCGTTACTTCTCTTTCACGGCGTGTAAGTCCTGGGGTCATAATTTTCGCTCCTTTATTTTTAACGTATTAAAAGTGCAACTGACTCAACGTGGCTTGTCCTCGGGAACATATCAACGGGAGTGACCTCAACTACGTTGTAGCCGAGCTTTCCGAGTCTTTCGCAGTCCCGGGCTAAGGTTGCTACGTCGCATGAAACGTAAACGATTTTTTCGGGATTGATTTCAGAGACAGTTTTCAAAAGCTCCTCTGCGCAGCCCTTGCGGGGTGGGTCAAGAATAACTGTTTTGGGTGTAATACCCTCGTTTTTCAAAAGCTCTGCGGCAGTTGATGCATCACCGCATATAAATCGGGTGTTTTTGAAGTCATTAATTTCTGCATTTGCGTTGGCGTCCTCTATAGCCTCGGGGATAATCTCAACACCCGTAACAGATTTGGCTTTACTTGCCATTGAAAGACCGATTGTACCTGTTCCGCAGTAAAGGTCAAGAATATCGTCGTCGCTATTTATATCCGCATATTCTGCGGCCTTTTGGTAAAGCAGTTGTGCACCGTCACGGTTAACCTGATAAAATGAAAGGGGAGAGATTTTGACCCTTACGTCGCAAAGAATATCGGTAATATATCCATCACCGTAAAGGGCAACGCACTCGTCACCCAACACAACGTTTGTGTTTTTGCGGTTTATATTAAGCACCAGTGTTTTAAAGCCTTCGATTTTTTTAAGTTCGTCAAGTAAGGCTTCGTAACAGGGGAGTGCTTTGCCGTTAATAACAACACACACCATAATTTCGCCCGTTGCAAAGGCTTTTCTTAAGTAAATGTGTCGTACAAGCCCTAAGCTTGTGCCCTCGCTGTAAACGGTAATATTGTTATTATTTATCCATTTCCTGAAAATTTCAACAATCTCGGTAAATTCAACGGGTTGTAATAAACAGTCGCCGCCGTCAATGACACGGTGGCTTTTTTTTGCGTAAAAGCCGATGCTCAGAATACCGTTTTCACGTCTTACGGGGTACTGAGCCTTGTTGCGGTAGCGCCTTGTTTCGGGTGAGCCTACAATTTGGGCAAAGGGCGGGTTTAAACCGCCGATTCTTGCAAAGGCGTCCTTTACCTTTTGCTCCTTGGCTTTAAGCTCATCCTCATATTTAATATGGGCAAAGGAGCAACCGCCACAGGATTTGAAGGCTTCACACTCGGGCTCAATACGGCTTTTTGAGGGCTTTATGATTTTCATTGCCTTGCCTATGGCATAGGTGCTTTTGGCTTTTATAACGTGGCATAAAATTTCGTCACCGATTGCGGTGTTTTCTACAAAAACAGCCTGTCCGTCAAGCTTACCCACACCGCCGCCTTCGGAGGTGTAGCCCGTTATTTTTAAATTGAATTCATCATTCTTTTTAAGCATTTTTTATTTCCTCAATAGCCTTTTTGTATTCCTCGTAAGTAAGGAAGGTGTTTAAAATCTGCACTAAAGCATTTGAAGTAAGTCTTTCGGGCAAATCTAAATGTGAAAGAAGCTTTTTTCTTAATTCGTCACTGTTTTCTCTGCCTGAAAGACCGTCCTCGTACAAGTCGAGCTTTGTGATTTCTCTTTTTTCTTCATTTTCGGTTTCTTCGCAGAAAACCCCCGCTTTTTCAAGGGCTTCAAGTATAAGCTCTTTTTTTACGCCCTCAACACCTAATTTACCCTCCTTTGAGGGTTCTGTTTTGCGCTTTTCCTTGCCGAAAATATCGGGAATGTAGGCGTGTTTTATTTTTTCTGCGGGAACAATGCCCTTAATGAATGAGCGTATCTTAAAGCCTGCGGAGTCACTGTCCGTAAGAATTAAAATACCCTTAGTGTCCGCAAGCCTGCGGATAAGCCTTTGCTTTTCTTTATTATTGAAAATACCGAAGCCCTCGGTTTCAATAATAACTGCATCAAGAATTGACGCTAATTTTATTTTATCGTACCGTCCTTCAACAATAACGGCTCTGTCAATTTTTATCATTACACTCTCAGCAACCTTAAAATAAGCTCTTCAAGAATTGTTTTGGGGTCTTCACCCGTGGACTTCATACGTCTGTCCGCATCGCTGAGCACCTCAAGTGCACCTTTTAACTGAGTTAAGGTGTATTTTGAAGCATCGTTTGCGGCGTTATCAAGAATAAAGCCCCTGCCCTTATATGCTGATGGGAAATCCTCGGAAAGCTTAGCGTATGAGGAGCCCTTTTCCTTTATGGCTTTAACACGGTACATATCAACAAAAGCCTTTGAAAGAACGCTGAGTATTATAACGGGCTCTTCACGAAGCTTGAAAAGGTTTGTAAGGTTTTCAAAGGCGTTATCTGCCTCACCACGGACTATCATTCGTGATAACTGAAAGACCTTGGCTTCAACGCTTACAATAACCGTTTTGTCAATGTGCTCACGGGTAATATCGCCCGAGCCAACGTAGGCACAGACCTTGTTAAGCTCGTTCTGTAAGGTGCTCATATCCTCACCCACAAGGTTCACCATATATGCGGCATTCTCACGGGAGAGGTTGCATTCCCTTTTGGATGCAGAGGCAATAATAAGCTTTTCTAACTGTGAGCGGGTACGCTTATCTATTTTTGCAGTAGCGCCTATGGACTCAATAAGCTTTAAAATTTTGCTCCATTTACTGTTTTTTTCGTCAACCTCGGTGGTGTCCATCCAGAAAACGAGAATTGAGCTTTCAGGAATGTCGGAAAGGACCGTCTCTAAATCTGTGTCGGGCTTGCCCTTGTCGTTAACGTGAGTGTTTAAGGGGAAATCTTTAACAAGGGTACAGGTGTATTCACTCATCATCGGGAAGGCGGAAATGCAGTCGTAAATTTCATTTAATGCGGTTTCCTTGCCGTCGAGCTTATGTAAATTGAAGTCTGCAAAATCCTTGCCTACGGCTTTGTCGCAAATCATATTCGCGTAGTGCTGCTTAAGGTAGCCCTCGTTACCGTAGATAATATACACACGTGAAAATTCACCGCTTTTTATATGCTTTTTAAAGGTTTCTTCGGTAAACATAATAAGCTCCTTTAAACGTTAATTTGTACGTCACCCTCAAGGGCGGTTAACAGTATGTTTTTGTATTGCCTTGAAAGATTATTATAATCACTGTTTTTGATAAATTCCGCTCCGCCACTGATTATTACGGCTTCGGCAGAGGGGGAAATACTGTCGGGCAATCGGGAATTATAGATGAAAATATCGCCGTCACCTGTATCCACAGCCTCAGAAAAATCTGCCGAGCCGTGCAGGTGAATATATACTGTTTTTTCATTACCCCTTATTATAACATATTTAATACGGTATGTGTCAATTATTTCAAAATTTATTTCATCGTTAAGGGTGTATTTGCCTTGGGTGTTAATAATGGTGTCTTGAGGAAGCTCAACGTTTTTCTGAATGCAAATATTTCGTATTTCGGGTGTTGTGTAGGTCTCTTTCGGCTTAACGACTGCGGGTAGTCTTTCAATGTCAGAACAGGAGCCGTAGGAAAGATAGGTTACAAGCCAATAATCAAGGCTTTCGCAGGTAGCCTTGGGAAGATAGTCGTAAACATCCGAGGGGTACTCGGTGTCAGAATTAATAATATAAGCGTAATGAGTGCCGCTTCGTATAATAACGTTAAGATTATCACCGCTTGAAACCACAGTGACAGTATCCCTGTAAGGGGTGGGCAGCAACGGAATGAAAATATTTACAAAAACTGCAATTATTGTCAAAACAGAGCTTATGGCTAAAGCCTTACTGCTTTTGATTTTATAAATCAGGTAACCGATTAACAGAATAATACCACCGAGGAAAAGTCCGTTTAATAACCACTCCTTGTGCACGGGTATTGTGGAGTAGGTAAATTCGGTTATTTTAAGTGAAGCGTTACATACAAAGGTGATAAGATATTCTGCTACGTCAAACAAAAACAGGGTTAATTTTCTTATAACGGGTAGCTCAATATAGCTTGTGGCAGTGCCCAGAGTACCGCAAATCATAGCGTAAAAGGCGGGCTTAACGCAGAGAAGATTTGTAACGGGGGATACGGTGCTGAAGGTGTTGAAGTTTAAAGCCGAAACGGGCATTGTGAAAATACCTGCTCCCATACTTATAAGAAACGAGCAGATTACATATCCGACTGCTGCTCTTACGGGCTTGAATTTTAATTTGCGGTAAAGTAGCCTGTACACCGACATTTCGTAGCGTGACACAAGAAGAACACCAAGAGTAGCACAAAGGGATAACTGAAAGCTAAGGCTATAAACAAGGTATGGGTTACACATAAGAAGTGCCGACACCACAAGCCCGAGGGAATTTAGTGAGTCGGGTAAAGTTTTGGTGTAGGGTGAGGTCAGTAATACTAACGACATAAGTGACGAGCGTAAAACCGAGGGAGTGAAGCCCGTAACAATACAAAAGCCAAACAAAAATATTATGCAGAAAATATTGCGGATTTTACGGGGAATATGCAGCAGATTGAAAATAAGAATTATAAGACCGCACCACAAAGAGGTATGTAAGCCCGATACCGCCAAAAGGTGGGAAATACCGCCGTTACGAAAGCCGTTGGCTATATTTTTGGGTATGCCCTGACTTCCACCGAAAATTAGCCCCTTGATAATTGCCGACGTGGGCGAGGGGAGGAAATCATCAATTCTTTTACTTACCGTATCCTTAAAATGTAAGCAGTAGTAATAGGGTGTTTTTTCACATTGCCATAAAACCTCCGCTTCTGAACCTGTGCCACTTAGCAGAACACCGTTCGAGGCACCCGTTAAATCAAACTGATTTTTTTCGTTTCTTGCTACGTATAATTCGGCATTTTCTATGCTTACGTAATCGTAGAGTACAGGGCATTCGCTATTGTTACAGGGAACGGCAAAATAAATTTTTATGTTTTCGTCAGTTTTCAAGGTGAAGGTCAAGCAACCGTCAATATTAACGGGTGTTGTAATAACCTTGCCCGACACGTAGGCGGTGGTGGAGTCAAGCTTGAGAATCGGCTCGATTTTAGTGCTGTTATACGTCAGTAACGAAGTACAGATTAAAATTGCCGACAGAGAAACTGCAGGGATTATTATGAAGCGTCTGAGCTTCAGGGGTTTTATTAAGAATAAAACAAAAGCCAATGCCCCAATCAGTAGCGTAGCAATTGTGGCGGCTTTTGAAAAATTCATCAAAAAAGCGGCAACAATGAACATAGTTACGCCTGATACGAGCATTGGTCGTTTCATTTTTATGAACCTCTTTGAACGTTAGTTTGCAGTAATCAACCTGCGGGCCATGTGAAGCTTCTGCCTGACATAAGGTGGAAATGAACGTGCTTAACGGTCTGACCCGCACTATCACCACAGTTGTTTACAACACGGAAGCCGTCGTCCATATTCTGTTCCTTGGCAATTTTTGCAATTACTTCAAAAATATGGGCAATTACGGCGCTGTTTTCTTCGGTAATATCCGCCGCAGAGGTAATGTGCATTTTGGGTATTACAAGAATATGTGTGGGTGCCTGAGGCTCAAGGTCGTTAAAAGCAATAACAGTATCGTCCTCATAAACCTTTGTGGCAGGGATTTCGCCATTTGCGATTTTGCAGAAAATACAATCCATAAAAACACTTCCTATTAAAATATAGTTATATAATAACCCTAAAGCCTCGGCATTTCAAGAGGATTTTTAGTTTTTAAATGCCTGAATGATTTTGATAACGGTGTAAATTCCTAAAAATACGGTCAAGGCGGTTTTGAGGCTTGAAATTCTTAAATAGGTTTTGGCAATGCCTGAAATATTTTCAAGGGCTTTAACGTAATTTTCTTTTTTTCTGAAATCCATTTTGTTATCCTATCCTTTCATTGGTTAATTAAAAGTACACCGTGGGCGATGCCCGGGATTGACTCTTTTTGTAGTGTTGAAGTAGGTGAAAGCAAGGCTCCTGTGCCTACAAAAAACACCTTTTTGAGCCTTCCTGCGGCCATATTGTCTAAAATATAGGAGCAAAGAACAGCCGCACTACAGCCACACCCCGAGCCACCCGAGTGTACGTCCTGTGTCTCGGGCTCGAAAATCATAACGCCGCAGTCATTATGAACTCCCGAAATATCAATATTATTTTCGTCCTTTAAAAGCTCAATAAGAAGTCGGCTTCCCGTAGAGCCTAAATCACCCGTTAAAATTAAATCGTAGTCCTCGGGCTTTGTGTCGGTATCTGTTAAAAACTGCGCAATAGTCTGTGCGGCGGCAGGTGCCATGGCGGCACCCATATTGTTAGGGTCGGTAACGTTAAGGTCGCGAACCGAGCCGATAATTGCCCTGTCTATTACGGTGCGACTTGTGTGTTTTGGTTGATTGCTTAACACCACACAACCTGCACCAGTTACCGTCCATTGTGCGCTCTGCGGTCTTTGACCGCCGTATTCAAGGGGGTAGCGATACTGACGCTCTGCCGAGCAAAAGTGTGACGATGCGGCGGCAACGGTGTTTTGCGCTGCACCTGAATCCACGAAAACTCCGGATAATACGAGGGATAAAGCCATAGTTGAACAAGCACCGTATAGCCCCGAAAAAGGGAACTTAAGGTCACGCATACCGAAGGACGAGCCGATGCATTGATTTAAAAGGTCACCTGCAAAGGCACACTGAATATCATTTTTAGTGATTTTTGCCTTTTTCAAGGCGGTGGTGATTGCGGTTTTCTGCAAATGGGTTTCGGCTTTTTCAAAGGATTTTTCACCGCAGAGCTCGTCGGTAAAAGCCTTGTCAAAAAAACTGCCGAGAGGACCCTCGGACTCTTTTTTGCCAACTGCGGCGGCATAGCCGACAACTTGTGGCTTGTTTGTAAAGCTTATTGTGTAATTACCTTTTCTTTCGGGCATAAAAAACTTCCTTAATTCATAATAAAAATATTTTTTGTTATGGGTTATGTAATATACAACTTGTTGAATTTGAAAATGTTTACAAAAGCGAAGTGATGTGATATATTGAAAATAAGGGGTGATATATATGAAAAAATTGTATTTAATTATACCTGTTTTAGTTGTTGCAATTATGTTTTTAGGGTGCTTTGGTGGTACTAAATCACCTGAGACGGATGCCCCTGAGCAACCGGAGACAGTTGCACAATCTACAGAATCAACGGCAGTAACCGGTTCAATTCAGGTCGAAAACAACAGTAAGCCTGTTGAGGCAACTGAGCTCAAGGAGGTTGAACGCAATCTTTACCTTCCTTTAGATGGCAGTTCAAGAGATTTTTATTTCAGCAGTGGTGCAGGTGGCTGGCGTACTTGTATAATCGTTCATGAAGATGGTTCTTTTACCGGTGATTACTACGATGGTGATATGGGCGATATGTCTGATGAATATCCTGGGGGTACGGCTTATACCTGTAAATTTTCAGGTCAGTTCGAAAACATAAAAAAGGTAAATGATTACACCTATTCAATGACATTGTCGTATATTGATACCGAATCAACTCCCGATGAGTGGATTGAAGACGGTATCAGATATATTTCAAGTGGTCCCTACGGCATTGATACCGGCGAGGAATTTATGTTCTATCTTCCCGATGCTCCTTTAAGTGAACTTCCCATAGATGATATGAGAATGTGGAACTATTATAATGAGGGTACGCATACCCTTGATTCATATGCCATCAGAAATATGGAAACAGAGCAATTCTTTTTTGGATAATAAAGCACAAGGCTTGACCGATTTGGTCAAGCCTTTTACATTAGAACAAAGTTGTAATCCAATATATAATTCCATACACCACACTCGCTACCGTACCGTAGACGATAACGGGTCCTGCGATTTTGAACATATTGGCGGCGACCCCGAGGACGAGTCCCTCTGTCTTGAATTCTATGGCGGGTGAAACAACTGCATTTGCGAAGCCCGTAATAGGCACGGCTGTACCTGCACCTGCATGCTTTGCGATTTTGTCAAAAATGCCCGAGCCTGTAAGAATTGCGGTTATTACAATAAGGGTCGAGCAGACCGCAAGTTTTGTTTCGTCCGTGTTAAGTCCTGCCTTGGTAAAAAGACACTTTAAAGCCTCACCAAAGCAGCATATTGCACCGCCAACCAAAAACGCCATAACACAGTCCTTAATAATGGGTGACTTTGGGGTTTCCTTGCCCACAAGGGTCTTGTATTGATTTTTGTCCGTAATAACACTTCCTTTGAATTTTTAATATCTTGCCACTTGGATTTAGTTATATTCAATACTTGATTAAATTATAAAAATATAGTATAATAAATCTGTACCTGACATAAAGGTTTATTCCTGAGTGAAAGGTGCGGTAAAATACTTGATTTATATAAGTTTTTGTATTGCCGTACCTTGTATAGGTGCGGCATTTTTTGTTGGAATGTGTAGTATTACGGAGGAGGCGTTTTTATGGCTTCAAGAGTCGGCGTTATCAGTATAATTGTTGAAAACGGTGATTCCGTTGAGGAACTCAACGCTATTTTACATAAATACGGCGAGTGTATCGTGGGCAGAATGGGTATCCCTTATCGGCAGAGGAATATCAGCATTATTTCTGTTGCGGTGGATGCACCACAGGACGTGATTTCCACCTTAAGCGGTAAAATCGGCAATCTTAAGGGTGTCAGTGCGAAAACCGTGCTGTCAAACGTAATAAGTGATGAGTAAGACTCTGCTTCTTGCCGAAAAGCTATATAAAAACCGTTCACTCAGTCTTGAGGAATACGAGGAATTAATATCCTGCAGAACTCCCGAAAGCGTACAATATATTACGAAAAAAGCTCTTGAGGAGCGTCATAAATATTACGGCAACTCCGTTTTTATAAGGGGGCTTATTGAAATAAGCAACATCTGTAAAAACAATTGTTATTACTGCGGTATCAGGGGCGCTAACAAGAATTGCGAGCGTTACAGACTGACTCCTGATGAAATACTTGACTGCTGTAAGGATGGTTATGACTCGGGCTTTCGCACCTTTGTTTTACAGGGGGGCGAGGATGCGTTTTTTACGGATGATATTCTTTGTGAGCTTATAAAAAGCATTAAGGCTCTTTATCCCGACTGTGCCGTTACCCTTTCCCTCGGTGAAAGAAGTAAGGAAAGCTACAAGCGGCTTTATG
The DNA here is from genome assembly GCA_017550105.1 of Clostridia bacterium. Classification (GTDB taxonomy): domain Bacteria; phylum Bacillota; class Clostridia; order Oscillospirales; family Acutalibacteraceae; genus DTU089. The sequence continues at coordinate 22,367 of JAFYLQ010000012.1, forward strand.
ACGCAGGGGCGGACAGATATCTTTTAAGGCACGAGACTGCGGATGAGGGTCTTTATAACAGGCTTCACCCCGAAAATATGCAGTTGAAAACACGTCTTGATTGTCTTAAAAATCTTAAGGAAATTGGCTTTCAGACAGGCTGCGGCTTTATGGTGGGCGCACCCTTTCAAACCCCCTTACATCTTGCAAGGGATTTAAAATTTATTGAGGAATTTAAGCCCCATATGTGCGGAATAGGACCTTTTATCCCTCATAAGGATACAATTTTTAAGGATGAAAAACAGGGCAGTGCCGAGCTTACCTGCTACCTTTTAAGCATCATAAGGCTTATTTGCCCCAATGTGCTTTTGCCCTCTACAACCGCACTTGATACCATTGACCCCAAGGGCTGTGAAAAGGGCATTCTTTCGGGTGCTAACGTGGTTATGCCAAACCTTTCACCCGCAAACGTAAGGGCAAAATACACCCTTTATAACAACAAAAAAAGCACCGAGGTGCAAAGTGCCGAGGGCTTGAAAATATTAAAAAAACGTATGGAAAATATCGGCTACAAGGTTACTTGTGACCGAGGTGACGTAATAAAAATATCTGACGGAAAGAGTAAAATCTGACCAAAAGAGAGGAGAAAACTATGGCTATTTATAATCCAAAATCATTAAAAGCAGAAGAGTTTATTAACGACGGCGAAATTCTTGAAACAATAAAATATGCCGAAGAAAACAAAAATAATTTCGAGCTTATTGACTCTATTCTTGAAAAGGCAAAGCCCTTGAAGGAGGGCAACGGCTACCGTTGTACGGGGCTTACCCATAGGGATGCGGCGGTGCTTCTTGCCTGTGACGACCCGCAGAAAATTGAGGAAATGTACGCTCTTGCCAATGACATTAAACAGAAATTCTACGGCAACAGAATCGTTATGTTTGCACCCCTTTACCTTTCAAACTACTGTGTGAACGGTTGCGTTTACTGTCCCTATCACCTTAAAAACAAGCACATTGCCCGTAAAAAGCTTACTCAGGAGGAGGTTAAAAACGAGGTAATTGCCTTGCAGGATATGGGTCACAAGCGACTTGCTATTGAAGCGGGTGAGGACCCCAAGAATAATCCTATCGAGTACATTCTTGAATGTATCAAAACCATTTACAGCGTTAACCACAAAAACGGTGCTATCCGCCGTGTTAATGTGAATATTGCCGCAACAACCGTTGAAAATTACCGTAAGCTCAAGGATGCGGGTATCGGCACCTATATTCTTTTTCAGGAAACATACCACAAGCAGAGCTATCTTGAGCTTCACCCCACAGGTCCCAAGCACGATTACGATTACCATACCGAGGCTATGGACAGAGCTATGGAAGGTGGTATTGACGACGTAGGTCTTGGTGTGCTTTTCGGTCTTGAAAGATATATGTACGAGTTCGTAGGACTTCTTATGCACGCCGAACACCTTGAAGCGGTTCACGGCGTAGGACCCCATACCATAAGCGTTCCCAGACTTAAACGTGCGGACGATATCGACCCCGATGCATTCGATAACGGCATCAGTGACGAAATGTTCAAAAAGATTATTGCCTGCATACGTATTGCGGTTCCCTATACAGGTATGATTATTTCAACCCGTGAAAGCGAAAAGGTGCGTGGTGAGGCACTTCACCTTGGTATTTCGCAGATAAGCGGTGCTTCACGTACCTCTGTTGGCGGTTATACTGAGGAGGAAAGACCCCACGATTCCGAGCAGTTTGACGTTTCAGACCAGCGTACCCTTGATGAGGTTGTTCATTGGCTTATGAAAAACGGTCATATTCCCTCATTCTGTACCGCTTGCTACCGTGAGGGCAGAACGGGTGACAGATTTATGAGCCTTTGCAAAAGCGGTCAGATTCTTAACTGCTGCCATCCCAATGCACTTATGACCCTGAGTGAATATCTTGAGGATTATGCTTCACCCGAAACCAAGAAAACGGGCTACGAGATGGTAGCAAAGGAGCTTGAAAACGTTCCCCTTGAAAAGGTTCGCAATATTGCTAAGCAGAATATTGAGGATATTAAAAACTCAAACAGACGTGATTTCAGATTCTAAGGTGATTTTATGGGATTAAATGAAGTTGTATCGGCTGAAAGAATACATATAGGTTTTTTCGGTTTGCGTAATGCGGGAAAATCCAGCCTTGTTAATGCGGTTACAGGGCAGTCCCTTTCGGTGGTGTCGGACGTTAAGGGCACTACCACGGACCCTGTTAAAAAGGCTATGGAGCTTTTACCTCTGGGCCCCGTTGTGATTATTGATACCCCGGGCTTTGATGACGAGGGGCTTCTCGGTGAAAAGCGAGTTGAAAAAACCAACGAAATACTTTCTAAAATCCATATTGCCGTGCTTGTAAGTGACGCCTCCGCAGATTTTACCGAAAAGGAAGCGGAGCTAGTTGCACTTTTCAAAAAACGTGAAATTCCTTATATTGTGGCTTACAATAAAAGCGATATTATTGAAAATCATATTGATTTGAAGGATAACGAAATTCTTGTAAGTGCATTAAAGGGAGAGAATATTGATTTACTTAAAGAGAAAATAGGCACACTTTCAAAGAGCCTTTCAAAGCCCCGTTATATTATCAGTGATAAAATAGACGAGGGTGACACGGTTATTATGGTGACGCCCATTGATGAATCCGCCCCTAAGGGCAGACTTATACTTCCCCAACAGTTGACCTTAAGGGAAATTCTTGATAAAAAATGCACCGCTATTGTGTGTCAGCCCGAGCAATTAAAGGGCACTATTGAAAATCTTAAAGCTGAGCCCCGACTTGTTATTACTGATTCGCAGGTGTTCGGGAAAGTGGCAGAAATTTTACCCGTCGATGTGCCTCTTACGTCCTTTTCGATACTTATGGCACGTTACAAGGGTGACCTTGAAGCACTTGTTGAGGGTGCTTCAAAGCTTAGAACTATTAAAGACGGTGATAAAATCCTCATTAGTGAGGGTTGCACCCATCACCGCCAATGTAACGATATAGGCACGGTTAAAATGCCTAACTGGATAAGGAATTTTACAGGGAGTGAGCCTGAGTTTTCCTTTACCTCAGGCGGTGAATTCCCCGAGGATTTAAGCGGTTATTCCCTTGTGGTTCATTGCGGTGGCTGTATGCTTAACGAAAAGGAAATGAAGTACCGTCAGGTTAAGGCTCAGGAGCAGGGGATACCAATGGTGAATTACGGTGTCGCAATTGCTATGATGCACGGCATTTTGAAAAGAAGTCTTGAGATTTTCCCCGACGTTGCCGAAAGGATATAAATATGAAGGTTATAATTTGCCTTGACGACAATGGCGGTATGCTTTTTAACAACCGCCGTCAAAGTCGTGATAAAGAGGTTCTTAAGGATGTTTTTAATAATCTTGAGGGTGAAAAGCTTTATATATCGCCATTTTCTCAAAAGCTTTTTGAGGAGTTTAGCGACCGTCTTATAATTGACGATGCATTATTGCTTAAAGCACAGAAAAAAGACACTTGTTTTATTGAAAACAAATGCCTTAAGGGTGTTTTGGATATCAATGAAATTATCGTTTATAAGTGGAACAGGATTTATCCATCGGATTTTAAATGTGACGTAGATTTTTCGAATTATACTTTAACCGAAACGGTTGATTTCAAAGGCTTTTCACACGAAAAAATCACAAAAGAAACCTATAAAAGGTGAGGTCTATGAAGAATAAAAGAATTTTAACGCCCCTTATTATAGTGGTTGTAATATTCATTCTTATGATGGGCGGTTGTATGGGGTCGGATTCGGCGGTTGTTGAAACCGAGCCTACGGAAAACACAAGCGTTTCCTCAGCGGTAAGTGTTGCCGAGGTGCCCGAGTTTAAGGGGGAGCCTTACTACGTTATAAATAACAATATCCCCGATTTATCAACCGAGGATGCGGATAAGACCTATTTTGAAAACTACGCGCCCCTTGATAATTTAGGCAGGTGCGGTGTGGCATTTGCCTGTCTTGGTACGGAAACTATGCCCACAGAAGAACGTGGCGAGATTGGTCAGGTTAAACCAAGCGGATGGAAAACCGCAAAGTATGACTGCGTTGACGGTAAATATTTATATAATCGTTGTCACCTTATCGGTTTTCAGTTATCGGGTGAAAACGCTAACGAAAGAAACCTAATTACAGGTACAAGGTATATGAACGTTCAGGGTATGCTGCCCTTTGAAAATATGGTTGCGGACTACATAAAGGAAAAGGGCAACCACGTTCTGTACAGAATTACCCCCGTTTTTGAGGGTAACGAGCTTGTGGCACGTGGTGTGCAGATGGAAGCATTTTCCGTAGAGGATGAGGGTGAGGGAATTTGCTTTAACGTGTATTGCTACAACAATCAGCCCGGTGTTAAAATTTATTATGCAACGGGTGATAACGAGGCTTATGACGACGACCCCGCCCTTGATTACGGCAAAGAGAGTACGGGTGAAAAGTGCGATTACGTGCTTAACACCAACTCTAAAAAAATACATCTTCCCGATTGCTCGTCTGCAAAATCTATGAGCGACAAAAACAGGGAAGAATACTGTGGTACAAAGGATGAACTTTTAAATAAGGGCTATACTGAGTGTGGTCAGTGTAATCCGTAAAAAGAATTAACCTTGTTCTCCGTATAGGGGAACAAGGCTCTTTTTTAATATAATAAATCCTCGGGCTTATGGAGTATGTAGGTAGCACCTGCGTTGGTTAGTTCTTCTTCGGTGCCGAAGCCGTAAACCGCACCTGCACTGTCAACCCCCGTGGCTTTTGCACCGTCAATATCATAAAAACGGTCACCAACCATTATAACATCTTCTTTTGCAGGGTTTCCGAAATACTCGAAGCAGGCGTTAATAAGGTCCTTTTTGCTTGAGTGATTGTTTTTGAAATCTTCGGCAGAGATAAAGTCGTAGTAGATATCAATGCCGTGGTATTTTGAAATTTCTTCTACAAAAACACGGGGCTTGGATGATGCTATTGCAATTTTTTTACCCCTTGCTTTAAGCTCCTTGAGTAAAGCTACAATGCCATTGTAAATGGCGGATTCTTCGGCGGCTTTGGTCTTGTAGCGTTCGCGGTATTTGGCTATAAGCCAATTAGCGTCCTCGTCACTTACGTTGTATATGGTTTTGTAGGACTCAAAAAGGGGAGGGCCCACAAAGTAATTAAGCTTTTTACGGTCGGTTTCGTTTATTCCGTAGCATTCGAGAGAGTAAATTATGGAGTTAAAAATACCCTCGGTGGTGTCACACAACGTGCCGTCAAAATCAAAAAAGTAATAATTATATTCCTTCATAAAATCACCGATTTTATTTTATAATGATTTGCTTTAAAAGTAAATAGTGTTTTAATTGAAAAACTGCGGTTGTTACAATTGACTTTTTCGCGCTATGCGCTATAATTTGAGTTGGTAAGGGGGATTGTTATGATTTCTATAGATAAGCCATATTTCAATAATTGGAAATTTATTGATTTATTTGCAGGGCTTGGCGGTTTTAGGATTGCGTTAGAGTCATTGGGTGCAGAGTGTGTATATTCTAATGAATGGGATATACCGGCTCAAAAGGTTTATTTTGATAATTTCGGTGATGTGCCCGAGGGAGATATTACAAAAGTAAATGAAAAAACAATCCCGGATCACGATATATTATGTGCAGGATTTCCCTGTCAGGCATTTTCTATAAGCGGAAAACAACGTGGATTTGAAGATAGTAGGGGTACTTTGTTTTTTGATGTTGCACGTATCGTAAAAGAGAAAAAGCCAAAAATTGTGTTTATGGAAAATGTAAAGAATTTTGCAACTCACGACGGTGGAAAAACTCTTGGTGTTGTAAAGGCAACTATGGAAGAGTTGGGTTACACATTTAATCAACGTGTTCTTAACTCAGTTGATTACGGTATACCCCAAAAACGAGAAAGAATTTATATGGTTTGCTTTAGAAATGATATAGCTCCCGAAGAATTTGTCTTTCCTAAAGGGGTTAAATTAACAAAGCATGTGGAAGATTTTTTGCTGGATGATGAAGCTTCTACAGAACATCTTTATGTAAATAGGCAGGACACTTACTATAACGATATTACGGATGATGTTTACAGCAATAAGCCCATACGGTTGGGGATTGTTAACAAAGGCGGACAGGGAGAAAGAATTTACAGCACAAAAGGAATTGCGATTACTTTTTCTGCTTATGGTGGCGGTGTTTTTGCTAAAACAGGTGGATATTTGGTTAAAGGAAGACCTCGCAGACTTCATCCCAGAGAATGTGCAAGATTAATGGGTTATCCTGATAGCTATAAGATAAATTCAAAAATGAATCAGGCCTACCAACAGTTTGGTAATTCTGTAGTGATAGATGTTCTTCAATACATAGGAATAGAGATGGGAAAGGCTTTGTATGAATGAGGTTGAATTCATAAATTGGATGTCAAGAAATAACGTAAATCGAAAGGTGCAAAGTGATGTTGTTTCAAGATTAAAAAAAATAGAAAGAGAAATTGAAAACTGCGATATTGATGAGCAATATCGCAGTGATAAGTGTGATGGTTTAATGGCACTTTTTTTGAATATGGGCTTAAATGATGCAATGAAACAATATCCCGATGCCAATTTTCCTATTGGTAAATATTATATGAGCACGTTCAGGCACGCCATTAAGTATTATGTTAAGTTTTGTGAGGATAGTGGTTTATTAAGAGTTAATTTCTGATATGAATTCATCTAAATCTTCCGAGGCCTGAGATTTTTTTAAATCTATTTCAAAAATAACATTCATATTGTAGGTGTTGGATAATTTTCTGATTTCATATGTATTAGGATTTCGCTCAGCCAGGAAATAAGTATAGTTTCCTAAAACGAATTTATCGTTTGTAAGAGTTTCATGTATTTCAACAAATAATTTATTTCCACTTTGAGTTAAGCAAGGTTCGTTGTAATGATTCTTTATAAGTTGTTTGATTGTGAGTATATCTCTCTTTGGCGGTTCTCCGGAACCGCTTTTCTTTATTCTGTAATTTGCTCTTATGTTGAAATATTGTTGAAATTTGCGGATTGGAAATATAATAAAATCATTTTTGCGGCTTATTACGTATCTGACATTTTTACTTCTGTAATGCTCTACTATCCAATTTGCAAAAACATCTTCATTTATGTTGAGATACTTACCGGTTGTTCCGGCGTTATTAAAACGTTCAAAATAACTGTTCATATAGTTGATGATTATGGTGGTAAGCTCATTGGGATTGCTTTTGTTGCGTGGCGAAAAAACGAATTGTTTGTTTTCATTGTCCGGTATCAAAACAAACTGACCGGATTGTGCAGATGAATCCTTTGCTTCGATGAAAAAACATATGTTACCTTTTTTTATGACGGCTATATCAGACTTGGTTGAATCCATACCTCCTTCGTGATGAAATTTAATATCTTGTGTTTGATAGTTATTGGTTAAGAATTCATAACATTCTGTTTCAAATATTTCACCGGGTCTCATATCTTTTCCTCCTGCGAATTCAAAAAATTAATTATGCAATCACATAGAACTTTGATTACATTTACTGTCATTGCATTTCCGGCTTGCATCAGAAGATGCCTGTCCGTAACTTGTTTATTCACTTTTTGTGCATATTCTTTTGGGAAACCTTGAAGTAAAAGGGCTTCATATCCTGTTAATTGATAGAGATTGCCGTTTCGTACATATAAAATGCCGTCACGTTGGGCTCTTAGAGTTGGGCATCTTCCTGTATAAATACGCAGGTCATTCATTCGTGTATCTATTATTTTTCCTTCCCAAGTAAGTATGTCGTCAATAGAATATTTACCTGCGTTTTGAGGATTGTTTAAATAGTGTTTAAAAATATTTAATCTTTCTTCATCTGCGAGTTTGTTATCAATTAAATAATCCGATAACTGCGGTGTTGGTAGGGGCTTAGGCCAACTGAATTTAGAATAGTCCAAGCAAAGAGCTGTCTTAAATCCAATGAAATAAACTCGTTGTCGCATTTGCGGAACGCCGTAATCAAGACTAGTCAGCACGCGATAAGATACTGTATAGCCAGATTTGGTTAATTCATCTAAAATAACTTTTATTGTTTTTCCATTGTCGTGTGTTACCAGTCCTTTTACATTTTCTAATATGAAACATATGGGCTGTGTTTCTCGTAAAATTCTGGCAAGTTGAAAAATTATTTGTCCACGATCATCAGAAAAACCGTCTTGTCTACCAATAACCGAAAAGGTTTGACAAGGAAAACCGGCAATCAGCAAATCAAAAGCAGGGATTTTATCCCCGGTAATTCTTTTTAAGTTACCATAGTTTATATCGTTTTCTGTATTATGTAACAAACGGTATGTGATATCTGCAAGTCTGCTCGTTTCTGAACGTCCGACGCATTGTAAACCCGATTGTTCTAAACCTAATCTTCCACCACCGATACCGGAGCAGAAGTCAAAAAAGGTCTTAATTATCATTTGGAGTGTCCTCCATGAGTAATTTATATGAGTCAATATCGAGTGCATCGGCGATACGCTGAATATTTTCTAAAGAAATACTTCTGCGATAGCATTCGATGGCACTGATATATGTGCGATGCATTCCGCACTTATTCGCGAAAGCTTCTTGGGATATACCCATAGTTGTGCGGTATTTTTTTAAGTTGTTTCCGAAAACTTTTACGATATCCATAGTTTTATTCTCCTTTTAAACTATCATACAGGAAATGAACACTATAAGTCTACATACAAAAAGTATCAATGGGTGAGTATGAATATATTTTTAGGTTTTGAAAGTATACTTTTAGGAGGATTTACTATTGCAGAAATATGAATAGTGATGTAAAATTTAAAGTGACTAATTTTGAAAGAAGGCGGCTTTGTGGCTGGAAAATTTAAAATTAAAATTGACGAAATATTAAAAAAGTATTCTGCACCTGAGGAAAGTCTTATTGCAATTCTTCAACAGGTGCAGGAGCTTTGCGGTTATATATCAAGGGATGCGGTCGAATGCCTTACAGAAAAAACAGGCATTCCCTCAAGCCGTATTATGGGCGTTGCGTCCTTTTACGCAGGGTTCAGATTAAAGCCCGTTGGTAAATACAGAATTATGGTGTGTATGGGCACTGCTTGTCACGTTAACGGAAGTGAGCGTATTGGTGACACCATCAAGCGTGTGCTCGGTATTGAAGCAGGTGACGTTACCGAGGACGGTCTTTTCTCTTGGGAAGAGGTTGCATGTCTCGGCTGCTGCAGTATTTCACCCGCTATGATGATTAACGACACCGTTTACGGCACACTTACACAACAAAAGGTTATTGATATTATAGAGAATATCAGAAAGGGGGAGGGCAAATGAGATTTCTTTTAGGTTACGGCTCCTGCGGTATAGCCTCGGGTGCTAACGACGTTCTTGCTTCTCTTAACGAGGCTTTTGCGGGTACTGAGCTTAAGGTTGAAAAGGTCGGTTGTAACGGTCTTTGTTTTGCCGAACCCATTGTTGAGGTTATTACCGATTCGGGTGAAAGCATTTTATACGGCAGACTTAATAAGGAAAGTGCGCTTGAATTTGCCGAAGCGGTAAAGCAGGGTGAATTACCCCTTGAAAACAGACTTACTGAGGACGAGCTTAAATTCTTGCAGGGTCAGAAGAGAATCGTTCTTTCAGGCTGCGGTAAAATTGACCCCGAAAGCATTGATGCTTATATAGAAAACGGCGGTTACTCCGCCCTTAAAAAGGCACTCGAGATGGGTGCGGATAAAATTATTGAAGAAATTAAAATATCCGGCTTACGCGGTCGTGGCGGTGCGGGCTTCCCCACTCATTTTAAATGGCAGGCGGCTAAAAATGCACAGTCGGATGAAAAATATATCGTTTGTAATGCGGACGAGGGTGACCCCGGTGCATTTATGGACAGAGCCGTTTTAGAGGGTGACCCCCACAGAGTCCTTGAGGGTATGATGATTGCGGGTATTGCCATCGGTGCTGAGAATGGTGTTATCTACGTAAGAGCCGAATACCCCCTTGCAGTTAAAAGATTAAAAAACGCAATTGCTCAGATGCACGAAAAGGGCTACCTTGGTGAAAATATTCTCGGTAGTGGCTTTAATTTTGACTTCCACATTATGATGGGTGCGGGTGCATTTGTATGCGGTGAGGAAACGGCACTTCTTGCCTCCTTAAGCGGTAACAGAGGTATGCCCGTTACAAAGCCTCCATTCCCTGCACAAAAGGGCTTCAGAAAACAGCCTACAAATATCAATAACGTTGAAACCTTCGCCAACGTATCATGGATTATTGATAACGGTGGTGAGGCGTTTGCTTCAATGGGTACCGAGGGCAGTAAGGGTACAAAGGTTTTTGCCCTTGCGGGTCGTGTTAAGCGTGGCGGTCTTGTTGAGGTTCCTATGGGACTTACAATTAACGATATTGTTTTCGGTATCTGTGGCGGAATTAAGGACAACGCTAAGGTAAAAGCCGTTCAGATGGGCGGTCCCTCGGGCGGTTGCATACCTGAAAATATGCTCGATACTGTTATTGACTACGAAAATATCGCTAAAACAGGGGCTATTATGGGCTCGGGCGGTATGATTGTTATGGACGAAAAGACCTGTATGGTTGATATGGCAAAATTCTTTATGGATTTCACCAGCAAGGAAAGCTGCGGCAAATGTGTACCCTGCCGTATAGGTACCACACGTATGCTTGAAATTCTTAAAAGAATTGCCGATGGTGAGGGTGTAAGCGAGGATATTGATACCCTTATTGAATTAGGTGAAAGCATTAAAACGGGTGCTTTATGCGGTCTTGGTAACTCCGCACCCAATCCTGTGCTTACAACCATAAAATACTTCAGAAACGAATATGAGGAGCACATTAATAACAAATGTTGTCCTGCAAAGAAGTGTACTGCACTTATTGAGTACAGTATTGACCCCGAGCTTTGTCGAGGTTGCTCACTTTGTAGCAGAAAATGTCCCGTTGAGGCAATAAGCGGTGTGGTTAAATCACCCTACGTAATTGATGGTGAAAAATGTGTTCGTTGCGGTCAGTGTATTGACACCTGTAAATTTAATGCAATTAAAGTTTTAAGCGGGGAGGGTAATAAATGAGCACCGTTAATATAGTTATAAACGGCAAGGAATACTCTGCCGATACCAACAAAACGCTTCTTGATAATATTCTTGATAACGGCATATATTTACCCCACCTTTGTCATAATAAGGAGCTTGAAAGCTACGGCGGTTGCGGTTTATGTCTTGTGGAGGTTGAGGGCATCAGAAAGCCCCTTCGTGCCTGTTCAACAACCGTCAGCGAGGGTATGAGGGTTACTACAAGCACACCTGAGCTTGAAAAAAGCCGTAAAATCACCCTTTCGCTTATAATGTCCGACCATAGCGGTGACTGTAAGGCACCCTGCTTTATGGCTTGTCCCACACATCAGGATATTCAGGGCTACGTGGGTCTTATTGCCAACGGTAAAGAGCGTGAGGCTCTTGAGCTTATAAAACAGGATAATCCCTTGCCTGCATCCATAGGCAGAGTTTGTCCCCACCCCTGTGAGGAAAAATGCAGAAGAAAGCATCTTGAGGGTGCGGTATCTATTTGTGCACTCAAGCGTTTTGCCGCAGATTCATATATGGATTTTGTGCCTGAATGTAAGGCATTTAATGGTAAAAGGGTTGCAGTTGTGGGCGGTGGACCCGCAGGTCTTTCCTGTGCATATTTCTTAGCGTTAGAAGGCTATAAGGTTAAGATTTTTGAGGCTCAGGAGCACTGTGGCGGTATGCTCAGATACGGCATTCCCGCTTACAGATTGCCTAAAAATATACTTGATGAGGAAATTGAAATCATCAAGAAAATGGGCGTTGAAATTGCTTGTAATACAACTTTAGGCAAGGACTTTACGGTAGAAAGCCTTAAAAACGAATATGACGCCGTGTTCCTCGGAACAGGTGCCTGGCGTTCAACTAAAATCGGTTGCGACGGTGACGATAGTGACGGTGTTGTGGGCGGTATTGATATGCTTTACCGTGTTGCCAAGGGTGAAAAGGTTGACCTTGGCAAAAGTGTAGCCGTTGTGGGCGGTGGTAATACTGCCATTGACGCTGTCAGAACTGCAGTTCGTCTTGGTGCCGAAAAGGTAACCCTTATTTACAGACGTACCGAAAAGGAAATGCCCGCAGAGCCCGATGAAATAAGGGATGCAAGGGCAGAGGGTGTGGAATTCAAGTTCCTTGTATCACCCCTTGAGGTTGTGTCTGAAAGCGGTAAGGTTAAGGGTCTTAAGCTTCAGAAAATGGAACTTGGTGAGCCCGATGCATCGGGCAGAAGAAGCCCCGTTGCCATTGAGGGTGAAACCGAAATTATTGAGTGCGATACAGTGATTTCCGCCATAGGTCAAAGAGTTAAGTCTGAAGAAATTGACAGTATTGAATTAACAAGAAAATCAACCATTGCCGTTGATGAAGTAACGTTTATGACCTCTGTTGTAGGTGTTTTTGCCGCAGGTGACGTTATAAACAAGGGTCCTGATATTGCGGTAAAGGCAATTGCAGGTGGTAAATATGCCGCCCGTTCAATTGACTGCTACCTTAAGGGCGTTGAGGTTCCTCCCGAGCTTCCCGCATACTCGGTTAACAAGAGCTTTGATACAAGTGTTCTTCAGGGAATGCCCGAAATTGCAAGAGGTGAGGTAAGGCTTACCGAAGCTACTGAAAGAAGAAATGATTTCAGCGAGGTTGCATTCACCTTTACTAAGGAGGAAGCAATAAAAGAGGCGAGCCGTTGCCTTGAATGTGGTTGCTCGGCGGTTTATTCCTGCGAATTATTGCCCTTGATGAGGGATTACGATGCACTTTCACTTACCCTTAAGGGTAAAAGCCGTCAGTATCCCAAGGATAAGAGCCACCCCTTTATTGTAAGGGATAATAATAAGTGT
>JAFYLQ010000013.1 GCA_017550105.1 Clostridia bacterium
ATGTTCATTGAACAATAATGGAGGATTAAGAGAAATGAAACCTGTTAGTTTTTATCTTGTAACCGATACACATTATTTTGAGAATGCGTTGGAGGCGGGAGGTCCTGCATTTGAAAAAAATATGCTTACTGAGCAATATTTCGTAAAGGAAAGCAGCGCCATTGTAAAAACCACCTTTGAGCACATCAGTGAGGATAAGGATACCGACATTGTTATAATTCCGGGTGACCTTACAAAGAATGGTGAAAAAGAAAGCCATAAAAGTTTTATCAAAGAACTTCACAGACTCAAAGAAAACGGCAAAAAGATTTTTGTTATAACCGCAGGTCATGATTACAATGATTCTGCATACGTGCTTCAGGGTGACGGTCGCGTAAGCGTTGAAGGGGCAAATTTTGATGATTTCTGCGAAATGTACCGTGATTTCGGCTACGGCGATGCAATAGATATTGATGAGCCGACTCATTCATATATGGCGCAGATTACCGAAGGAGTAAGAATGCTCGCTATATGCTGTGACAGTAAGGGTCAGCCCAAGGGCGCAATGGACGAAAGACATATGGCTTGGGCAAAAGAGCAGCTTGACAAAGCAAAAAAAGATAACTGTTCGGTTTTTGCGATTTGCCACTATCCCATTATTCCTTCTGTTCCTGCTTTCGACTTGGTAGGTGATGCCAAAATAAAGGAATGGCGAAAGGTTGCGACCTTCCTTGCAGATAACGGAGTTGAGCTTGCATTAACGGGTCATATGCATATTCAGAGCATCAACGAATTTTACACAGAAAACGGCAACAGGCTTATTGATATATGCACCTCCTGTCTTGTGGGCAGTCCTGCCAAGTACCGCAAAATCACCGTGGACGACAGTTCAGTGCTTAAGGTGAAATCAATTGACGTTGAGGATTTTGGTTGGGATTTAAAGGGGCTTACAGTTCAGGAGTATTTCCACAACCAATTTAAAAATGCTATTGTTAACCGTGTACGTGGTGCACTTGGGGGCGGCAAGGGTATTGTTAAGCTTTTAAAGAGCCTTGGCAGAAAAATTTATGACAAGGCAACTGTTGGTGCCGTTGCACGAATACTTTTTATAAAATGCCACAAGAGCCTTAAAAAGAAAAAACTTACCGAGCTTGTTGGTGAAGTCGGTGTAGGCATATTCCTTGGTGATGGTCCCCATACCGAGGGCACACCTGTTTATAATCTTATTTCGGGCGTGCTTAAAAGATTTTCATTTATCATCAAAAAGCTTGAGCCCAAGCTCAGCAAGGGCGGTGCAGATGTTGATTTAACCAAAATGGTGCTTGATACCATCGGCAATACAAAGGGCTTCTCAGATAACAACGCTGAATTTAATCTTAAATAAAAAATGACCTCTCTGCAAAAACAGAGAGGTCATTTTGTTTGGTTTACATTGCTTCATTTTCCTCGTGACGTGCCGCACGCATTTCCTCAAGCTCAAGATACATCTGAGCCTTCTTTTCGCCCTCAATATCATAAGCGAATTTAAGAACGATGCTTTTAATCACATTGGCAAGAGCATAACCGAATACGAGGAACGCAAGAATCCACAAGCAGGTTTTAAGGTATGTGGGCTGAGCCTGCATTGTTGCAACAAGGTCACCCTCAACAGAGGACTGATAGCCTACCCAAGCAATCATATAGGGGATTGCAAGCTCCTTAAGGTAGTTAAGACCCGTTGAAATCCAACCGGGAACAATACCCTGTATTGCTTCCATTCTTTCGCCGGTCTGCCATTCAAGGTAATCGTAGAATTCAACGTTGAAGTGTGATGTTGAAAGCTCCTGAATACCGATACCGATACCGAAAATAAAATAGAATACGTAGAAGAAAATACTGTTCCAGCCGCTAAAGAACATTATGCCGAACTGCGCCTCAACAAAGCATATAGCAAACAGAATACCCGCCGAAATCACCGAGTATGGTCCACAGAATTTCAAAAGCTTTGTGGGCTCGTATTTTTTAGAAAGCTTTGTGGCAATAAGGTTACCAACAACCGTGCCTATGGCAGTGGGTAGTGTAAGAAGCAGGTTTTTGCTTGAGCCAACGGTAATTGCCGCAAGAAGGGTGGACATCTTACCAAGCATTGCAAAAACATGCGCCCACTGAACGCAATGGTATGCTATATAGTTTTTGTATTTGAAAAGTGAGAATACCGACTTTGTAACCTTGACCTTCTTTTTCTTGGGAAGCTCAATTCGTTCCTTACAGAAAACACCGCACATAAGGTTACCGAAAAGTGTAACTGCAGCTGCAACAATCGCAAGGGTCATATTTCTTTGGCTATCGTCGGGTCTGAGCTCGCCATAAATGAAGGTAGCAATATATGCTCCGCCATAACCGATATAGTATGAAAGCTGCCAGATTGTTGCAACGGTCTTTTTCTCTTTATGGTTGGGAGAAATAACCTGCACAAGGTTATATGAAGCGTTATTAAATATGTTAAAAACGGTCTGGCTGCAGGCGATACCGTATCTGAGCATAGTCATCTGAGTAACCGACCAGCCCTGAGGAACGTAGAAATAGAACACTGTAAGCAGGAACATGGGCAAAAGACAAATAAAATACCAATGACGATATCTGCCCAAGGGTGTGCGCCATTTTTGAACTATGTAGCCACCGATAATGCCGAAAAGAATACCACAGATGGTGGTTAAGGTTGTCTGAACTGCAAGAATATCCGCAATGCCGTCGGCATCAACGCCCACAGGACCAAAGTAAAGCTCGTGAAGGAATGCAGCTGCAAGTGTACCTGTAAGGGTTGTACCAAACATACCACCTGCTCGGGATAACAATATGCAAACATATTCGAACTTTGTGATGTACTTGCCGTCCGTGGTCTGCAGTAAATTATTTGTACCTTTTAACACGGTATCATCTCCTAAAGAGTATTTTAGTCAATCTTACCACAAAAACAACAACAAAACAATAGATTTTGTAAATAAAAACTAAAAGATTGACAATAACTTTACTTTATTTTAGAATAGGGGTAATACATTTTTATTTTAGGAGTGGAATAATGAAAAAAAGAATTCCTATTATAATAGCATTGGTGCTTGTTGTTTATTTTGTCGGAGCCATTGTGTTTTTTGAGCTTGACCCCAAAAATACAAACATCAACTACAGTCCTGCTGCCACCGAATCTGAAACGGACACCACGATAAGATTCAATTCCAACGGCAAGCTTAAAATCCTGCATGTTGCTGACCCCCACCTTGCCAATGACAAGCATTTTGACTCATCAATCTGGGTTATTGCTGAGGCCTGCGACGTTGAAAAGCCCGACCTTGTAGTGCTTACCGGTGACAACACAACCCCCTACGAGGACCCGGAGGAAACAAAAAAATATATCAATGCACTTATGAATATATTTGAATCAAGAAATATCCCTGTTGCGGTTACCTTTGGCAACCACGATTCAGAGGCAGGTCCTATGACAAGAAGGGATATTATGGATTATTACAGCACCTTCCCCTGTGTAATAACTGCCGATGATACCACCTCCTTCTACAACTGTGCAACCTTTAACATTCCCGTCCTTGCATCCGATAGCGACAAGGTTAAGTTCAATCTTTGGGTATTTGACTCGGGTGACTATGATGACGACGAGCCCCGACACTACGACAGAGTAAGAGCCGAGCAGATTGAATGGTATAAGGAAACCTCCGCAAGCCTTAAGGCTGAAAACGGTGGCGAAGCCGTTAACTCCGTGGTATTCCAGCATATTATCGTTCCCGAAATATACGACGTGCTTACAAAGGTTGACTCCAAGCAGCCCTATGCAATTGAGCACATCTACAACGAGGGCGAATATTACGCCTTTGACGAAAGCAGCATAAATTACGGCACACTTAACGAAAAGCCCTGCCCCGGCTATTATAACGATGGTCAGTTTGACGCATTGGTTGAAAACGGCGACGTGCTCGCAATGTTCACAGGTCACGACCATACAAACGCCTTCGGTGTAAGGAATCAGAATATCGATATCTACACCTCACCCATGACCCGCTATAAGGGTCTTGCCTACACAACACAGTACGGCTACCGTGTGGTTGAGATTGACGAAAAGGACACCTCAACCTACGAAACCCGGGTAGAGCGACTTTACGACGTATTTGATTTTGATTATATTGCCGTTGCAAAGGATAACGGCGACTATTACTCAACACGTATGGCTTTCGAGCTTGCAGTTAAGGGCAAGACTCAGGAAATCTGTATGAATCTCTGGCAATCAATGATAGAATTATTTACAGGAAGAACAGTTGTATATCCGGATTGATAAAATCAGGAATGGCAAAATTGCCATTGTTGTATCTCATCAGTCCGTCAGGAGTGTGTATCATCACGCTTTAGCGTGTATTAAAATAGCTTTTGCAATGATGATATGCAATTTGTCGCTTTGATTTGTACTCCTGCTCACGATTGTAATTTCTTATAAGTTGTGATTGAATTATCTCAATAATATAAATTTATCACAAGGAGATTTTTATATGAGCCGGTTTTTTAAACATGATCCTGCAGTTTTTGTGGTTGATAAATTTTATCAGATTATGATGCCCTGTGAAAAGCCCTGCCTTTTCTTTGTTAAGGTTGGTGATAAGCTTTATTACGACGAATCAAATGGTATTATGTGCTCAAGGAATAAAATTCATAGGGTATCTGTGCCGTCATCTGAGCTTGATAAAGCCGGGGAATACACCGTTTGCATACGACCCATTATTGCCAGAAAGGCATATTTTACCAAAACCGGAAAGGTGCTTGAAAAAGTTTACAAATTTCAACCTATTCCCGAAAACAATATCAGAGCATATCATATTGCCGATGCGCACAACAACGTTAACGAACCTATTAAAGCCGCCCAAGCCTTTGGTGAAATTGATTTTTTAATTTTAAACGGTGACGTTATTGAGGACAGCAGCACTCCGAGTAATTTCATGAACATATTTGAGATTTGTTCTTGTTTAACAAAAGGGGAGAAGCCAACCATCTTTTCAAGGGGCAACCATGATTTGAGGGGTAATTATGCTGAAAAATTTGCAGATTATACTCCTACACATCACGGTAATACTTATTATAGCTTCCGTCTTGGTAACATTTGGGGTATTCTGCTTGATTGCGGTGAAGATAAGCCCGATGACCACGAGGAATACGGCTTTACCGTTGCTTGCCACGTTTTCAGAGAGCGTCAGACAGAATTTTTGAAAGGAATAATTGAAAATAAAGAAAATCAATATGAAGCAGAGGGCGTAAAACACAGGCTTCTTATTTCGCATAATGCCTTTGTTCACCAATATCATCACCCCTTTGATATTGAGAAAGAGCTTTATGCCCAATGGACACAGCTTCTCAGAGATAATGTAAAGCCTGAGGTTATGATTTGCGGTCACGCTCACGAGCTTAATATATATTATCCCGATAATACCGCCTGGAATAACAACGGTAGTATTTGTCCTGTTGTTATTGGCAGTACAATTAAAAAGAACAAGCCTGTTTACTTTGCTGGCTGTGGTTATATTTTCAAAGAGGAAAGTATAGATGTTGTTTTTACAGACAGTTATGGCGAAACTTTAAAAAAGTGTGTTTTAGAGTATAAATAAAAGCTTGATATAAAGGCTTTTATTTATATGAAATGTTTAAGACAACGTGATGTTGATATAAAAGTCAATTATGGATTCCGGTATAAAATCACGTAAAAAATATTTAAAAAAGTTCAATCTTATTTTAAAAAAGTATTGACAAATTACTTCGGATAGTGTATAGTATCTCACGTTGCCGATAATAAACGCCACGGCAACGATGCAATGGGAGCATAGCTCAGCTGGGAGAGCATCTGCCTTACAAGCAGAGGGTCATAGGTTCGAGCCCTATTGTTCCCACCAAGAGGTGGCCCGGTAGTTCAGTTGGTTAGAACGCTAGCCTGTCACGCTAGAGGTCGACGG
>JAFYLQ010000001.1 GCA_017550105.1 Clostridia bacterium
CAGCCCGTTGCTAAACCGGCTCCCCAACCCGTTGCGGCTAACAATTTCTATGAAGATAACACCGCACTTCTTGCGGACGAACCTTTTGCACCGATGGATACATACAATAATGGTCCTGCACCTGCAAAGGAATATATTAAATATCCCAGTCTCAAGCGTATTTTCAATGGTGACGTTGTTAAGGTGACAAAGCCCGTTTTCAGAATAGGTAAAGAACGTAGCTACGTTGACTATTTTGTAAGCAACAGTAACGTTATCAGTAGAAGCCATGCAGATATAATCATACGAGACAACAGATACTTTATTACAGACCTTAATTCTAAAAATAAGACTTACATTAACGGCAGAATGATAATGCCCAACTGTGAAGTAGAAATATTTGACGGTGACACTATTACACTGGCTAATGAAGACTTTTTATTTAAAGTATAACAGGGGGGAAAAAAATGCATTACATAGCTACTGCAGATACCGATGTCGGTATTGTGAAAAAAACAAATCAGGACAGTCTTTTGATAAAACAGGCTGTTTACGATAGAGACAACAAGCAGGTTCTTCTTGCTGTTGTATGTGATGGTATGGGCGGACTTGCAAAGGGCGAGCTTGCCAGTGCCACTGTTATCAGAGAATTTTCAAGATGGTTTGATGAGGAGCTTCCCTATGAGCTTCAGCACCTCAATTTAGAGGTTATCGGCGGCAAGTGGACTCTTATGCTCAAACAGCTTAATGCAAAAATTTCTCAATTTGGTCTTAACCTTGGTGTAAACCTTGGCACAACCTTTAC
This sequence comes from Clostridia bacterium, assembly GCA_017550105.1. Taxonomy (GTDB): domain Bacteria; phylum Bacillota; class Clostridia; order Oscillospirales; family Acutalibacteraceae; genus DTU089. Next base: position 785 of record JAFYLQ010000001.1, read on the forward strand.
AGGTATGCTTTTTGCAGAGGGTAAATACCTTATTGTACATGTGGGTGATACCAGAGCATACCATATTAACAAAGGCTTGAAACAGTTGACAATTGACCAGAGCTTTGTAGAAAGAGAAGTAAGACGTGGCAATATGACACCTGAACAGGCAAGGGTAGACAGTCGTCGTAACCTTCTTCTTCAGTGTGTAGGTGCTTCACGTGATGTTGAGCCTGAGGTTATTATCAGTGATACACAGGAAGGTGTGTACCTTCTTTGCTCCGATGGCTTCAGACATCAGGTTTCTCCCCAGGAGTTAGCACAGTATTTCGATGCAAGCGTGCTTCCCCATAAACAAGCAATGCACAGTAATGCAAAACACGTTATTGAATTGGTAAAATCACGTGGTGAGCGAGATAACGTTTCAGTTTTGCTTGTAAAAACAATGTCGTGAGGTGAGGGGTAAATGACAGAGATAGGAACAATAATTGACGGCAAGTATGAAATACTTAAGGAAATAGGACGAGGTGGTATGTCTACGGTATACCTTGCCATGGACAGCCGTCTTAACAAACAGTGGGCAGTTAAGGAAATCCGAAAAAAAGGTACAGGCGCTAACGACGAAATCGTTGTAAACAGCTTGCTTGCTGAAGCAAACCTTATGAAGCGTCTTGACCATCCGGCACTTCCCCGAATAGTTGATATTATTGATAACGGCATTACGATTTACGTCGTAATGGACTATATCGAAGGTGAATCCCTCGATAAAATCCTGAAGGAATATGGCGTTCAGGATGAAGAGAAGGTTATCGAATGGGCTAAGCAGATTTGTGACGCTTTATCATACCTTCACTCACAGAAGCCAAGACCCATTGTTTACCGTGATATGAAGCCCGCAAACATTATGCTCAAGCCCGAGGGTAATATCAAGATTATCGACTTCGGTATTGCCCGTGAGTATAAAGAGCAGAACCTTGCGGATACAAAGGTTCTCGGTACAAGAGGCTTTGCACCTCCCGAGGCATATAATGGTCAGACAACACCCAGGTCGGATATTTACTCCTTGGGTATGACAATGCACAACCTCCTTACAGGCGTTGACCCCCGAATGGGCGACGGTTATATTCCCGTAAGACAGATTAATCCCAATCTTTCTGAAGGTATCGAGCTCATTATTGATAAATGTGTTCAGCCTGCAGAGGAAAACAGATATCAGAGCTGTGCGGACCTTATTTATGACCTTGAGCATCCCGACCTTATTACTTCGGGATACAAGAAAAAGCAGAAAAGAAAGGTCATTGCTACGGTTGTTCCCTTTGTGCTCAGTATATTGATGGCTTTTTCAGGCATTGGTACTGCTTGGGGTGCAAAGGTAATTAACGAAAACAATTATGAAGCCTATGTTAGTCATACCGGAGATTTAGATTTATATCAAAAAGCTATTGTTTTGTATCCTGAAAAGGCAGATGCTTATTTGAAATTAGTAGAGTATTACGAAGACAAGGTTTCTGAAGGTAAAGGCTTTACCTCCGTTGATTTTGCAAAATTTGAAGGAATTTATCACGGTGGTAATAAAGACGAAGATGGTAATATAATGAAAAATCATAGTGCTGAACTTCAAAAAGCTAATGCTGATGTTTATGCAGACATTAACTTCCGAATGGCAATACTTTGTTATTTTGATTATGTTTCCATAAATGAAGAAGGTCAATTAAATGATGGTGTTATAGAGCGATGCAACAAGGCTATAGTATATCTTGATCGCAATAAAGAAATTGAGAATTACACACCATCATATTACGAAAACAGTTTGTATGAAATTTGTGAATTCCAGAAGCATTATATACCGGAAGATACAAAATATGATCTTACGGCGGATGAATGTGACAAGCTGTTCGTCGGCATAAATAAGGCTCTTGACTCTATCGATGACGATACGACAATAGGTAATTACGAAAGAGTAAGCTATTATTATGCAGTCTTTTGTTTGCTTAATAGTTGTAAAGAAAAATTTAGTGGTGTTGACGTTGAAAAGGAAACACTCATAGACTTATTGGACAGAGTTTATGAAATGGCTAATGATGTTAAGGATGGCGGCTCCAATAAGTATACTAAGGATATGAAGCAGAAAATCATTAGTGAGCATCCGAATTATAAAGCTAAGATAGAACAAGAATATAAATTCAAGGAGGAGAAATAAATTATGGCAGCAGAAGTACTATCGGTAGTTTCAATAGTCTCCTTTATTGTTGCGGGAATTTCACTCCTTTTAGCAATAATACTCTTTATAAAGTTTAAAATTCCAAGCGTAATTGGTGACTTGTCAGGTAGAACAGCCCGTAAATCCGTTGCTCAGATGCGTGAATTCAACGAAAAATCGGGCAAAAAGGCTCACGGTTCAAGTCCTGCTAATCAGAACAGAGGAAAGGTTACGGCTACTATTGAGCAGCCCAAGGCTCAACCTAAAGCTCAACCCAAGCCTGCAAAACAGCCGAAGCCAAATAAAAAAGCAGCCGGAATGCCCCAGCCCCAGCCAACAGGCTCTGAGGAAACAGAATTACTTCAGAGTAACGTAAAGAGGGAGGCTCTTGCCGGTGAGGAAACAGCTCCGCTTAACGAGACAGCTGCCCTTAACGTTCCCGTATATTCAAGAGACCCCTCAGAGCATGAGGAAACAGCGGCACTCAACGAAACCGCACCGCTTAACGAAACAGCACCCTTATTTACCCAGGATACTGACGTAACAGGTGAGGAGACAACAGCACTTAACGAAACGGCACTTCTTAGTAGCGAAGATGCAGTTGACAGACCCAGTTTCGTGCCTAAGAAGGATTTGTCGGCGCTTGATGACGTTATGTTGATTCACACCGCCGAGGTGATTGAATGAGAAAGGTAAGAAAGCCTGCAATTCGATTCCTGATGGGTTTATACGTGTTTTTTACTTTTGTTCTGGGTGCAACCTTTCCGGCGATGCCCTTTTCGGTAAAGGCACAGACTAATACGCCCGTTGTAATTGTGGGAGTTGCCTTTTGGGTAGGATTACTGTTCAGCCTGCTGTTTTTGGTATTGACCTTGGTTAAATACAAAAAATGGCACAATCAGGAGCACGGGGATGAAATTCCTAAAAAGAGGCTTCCCGGTGTGCTCAGGTTTTTCAGAAACACCAAAGCTTCAATTGCAGACGGTGTGTTTTTAGCAAGTACAATTTCATTTATTGTGCTTATGTTCACAAAGTATAATAATGCTTATGTGGTTTACATTTTGTTATTTTTAATGATTGTTTCGTTTAGCTTACATAGTATTTTAAACGGAAGCATTTATAATGAAATAAAAAAGAAAAATAAAAGGGGAGAAAAAACATGAGTAAAATTGGTAATACTACCAAAAAAGCTTTAGCGGTAGTGCTTACAATGTTACTTGTTTTCGGTATGGTTCCCGTTTCCGCTATCCCTGTATCAGCGGCGACAACGGACTATCCCGAAGCTGTTACCGTAACTGTTAAAGACGGTAATGGCAACACGGTAAGTGGTGCCGAGGTATCATTTACCATTACCGATGACGCAAATGTAGAGATTGAAAAAGGAACTGTCACTACAAATGCAAACGGTGCTGCCGAGGTTCTTGCTAAGGCAGATTACAAGGACGGTTTGACAATTAACGCAACCGTTACAAAGGATGGTTATACACCTGCAGTTATCAGCAAAACTATTGCTTCTTCAGATGAAAACATCGAAGCGGTAATAACAGCTAATGAAATTACCGGCATTACCGTTGTGAGACTTAGCGCACAATGTAAGCCTGATAACGCAACAGGTAAGGCACAGGAATTTGATGCAGTCAGTGTTCAGGGAACAATGGACGGCGACAAGGTTTACTATCAGATAAATGGTTCTGAAGCTACTACAGAAGTACCCAGAATTTCAAAGCCCGGTAAATATAACGTGATGGTTACCGTAAAAAGAGCGGGCTACGTGGATTTTGTTGCTGAGGTTGTATCTGAAATAACCGATATCAGATTTACTGCCAAGAAAACAACAGGTGTTTTCACAGGTGAGCCCCAGGAGCTTCTTAAGGAAACAAACTTCACCGGTTTAACAAGATACTATGGTTATAGCTTTGATTTCTATATCGGCGAAGAGAAAACGACATCTATTCCTCAAAAAACAGATGTTGGTGAATATACTGTAAGAGTTGTAGGTAAATCATCATTTGACGGCTTATCCGAAATTGATGCTACATTTAAGACAACAATTACTCCTGCACAGTTAAATGCAGGTGTTGTTACTGTTACTCCCTATAGTGCTGCATATGACGGAAGCTCTCATGCAGCAGTTGATGTTAAGCCCGCTGACGGCAAAGCCTTAAAAAAGGTTGAGTATAGCGTTGATGGTGGTACTACATGGACTCAGACAGTACCCGTAATCAAAGACGTAGATACATATGCAGTTAAGGTTCGTGTAGAACTTGACGACAAGAACTATGAATCAACAGAATATGATGTTACCGCAATGATTACTGCAGGTGATAGAGAATTTAAGTTCAATAACGATAGCTTTAACGTTGTTGCATCTTCAAAATCAAATGCAGAAATCGTAACAATGGTTGATGGTGTAATCACTATAAACAAGGTGTACAGTTTTGGTGCAACTGCACAAGAGCAGGACAAATCCGAAAGTGTAGTTTACAAGGTTAGCGTTCTTGGTGACGACGGTAAGGCAACAATTGATGAAAAGGGTCGTCTTGTTGTTACAGAGCCCGGTACTTTTAAGATTACTGCTAAAATTGCCGCAACCCAGAATTACGTAGAAAAAGAAATTTCTCACGAACTTAACGTAAGAGCAGTGCCTAAGGATACAAATGGCGATCGTGTAGCATTTGTTGATTTTGGTGCAACTGATGAGATTACCTATTACGTTAATAAAAACAGTAATGTAATTGCGGATATTGCTGCTGATACAACAGTGAAGTCGTCTGATGCTTCAAACGTTACTTATAAGATTTTTGCAGCAGAATCTGACAAGCCTTTTGGCGGCATTGCTTGTGATGCAGAGAGCGGTAAGGTTTATATCAGCAACATAGATTCCTTCATAGCTTACCTTAACAGAGCAAACGGACTTTTGAAAATTAAGGTTGTTGCTACAAAGAGCGAGGGCAAAATTGCTATCAACGACTCTGATTATTACATCATTAATATTCAGTATCCTTTAGCACCCGCTAAGCTCTTTACACTTAATATGTCCTTAACAGCTACCGGTTGGACTAATTCCGAGGTTATCGTAAATCCCGTGGCAGGCTATACAATTGCAAAAGCACAGAAGTATGGCCAGGATACAACAGTTATTTCACACGAGAAAATCGAGGTAGCAGATGATGCTGCTCAGATTAAGACAGCACTTGATAATGCATTTACAAGTAATGTTAAATTCGGTGATGATGGTCAGAATCACAGAGCGGTATATCTTTGTGATGAAGAGGGTTACATCTATGCTCCTGTTGACGTTAAGATTAACATTAACGGCACAATGCAGGATTTAAAGATTGACAGACATAATCCCGATGCTTCTTCAATGAAAATCAGCTATTCTGACGAAAAGGCTTCTATCGGTGATGTAATCAAAACCTTGTTCTACAAGGATACAGTTACAGTTACGCTTGAAGCGACTGATGAATTATCAGGTATTCAGCGTTTCACCTGTGAGTATAATGGTAAAGAAATTCCTGTTGAAAACTTCGAATCAGCTGACGGTAAGAGTGCTACTGCAACAGCTACAATCACTATTGCCGAAGGTGAGGAATATAAGAACAAGGTTTCCTTCAAGGCATATGACCGTGCAGGAAATGCCACACAGAAAACGGGTGATGAAACAGTTATTATAGACTATGTTTCACCCGAAATGAGCGTTGAATACGTTAACACTGTTAACCTTGTTTCAGATGATGAAGCAAAAACATATTATTTCAATGAAACTGCACCCCTTGTTTACAAGGTAAAGGTTATCGAAACTAACGGCTTTGAAGAAAACGGTGTTATCCGCGTTCTTAAGGACGGCGAAGAGTTCGAAGACGCACAAATTGAATATACAAGAGAAGGCACAGAAGACGTATTTACAGTAACAGTACCTTCAACAACAGATAATGAAGGCGTTTACACTGTTGAAGCATCTTATAAGGATAAGTCAACAAACGTTATGAAGGTTGGCGATACCGAGGTTGATGTATTCGTCTCCGACGAAATGGTTATCGACGTAACAGATGCAGAAGTTGTTTTTGACTACAAGGAAAACAGTAAGCATAACAATGCTGAGAGCCTTTGTAAGGACTATCTTGTTAAGTTAACTGTTACTGAGGTTAACTTTGACCCTGCAACATTTGTTGCAACGGTGGATGCAGAGGATATTAAGGGTAACGATATTCTTGTTCCCGAATTAAATGCATTTATTAAAAATCCTGAAAACTGGAAGAGTGTTGGCGAAAACAAATACGAATGCGTACTTACATACGATGTAGAGGGTGTTCTTCCTGATGCAGTGTATAACAATATTGAATTTGTTTATACCGACCTTGCAGACAATGATGTTACAGTAAACAGCGAAGCATTTGTTATTGATACAACTGCTCCTACAGCACCCAAAATCGGATATGAAACTCCCGTGGTTGAAGTGCTTGCAAAGGTTGCAACCTTAGGTCTTGCTGAGGATGAGGTAAAGGAACTTTTATATAAATTCTTTAAATATCCCGCAAAAATCACTATTTCTTCAAGCGACATAACTTCAGGAATGGAGAAATTTGTGCTTGAATATAATCGTGAGGATGGTGCAAGCAAGGAAAATAAAGAACAGATTATTGTTGATAACATTAAGCCTGTTCAGGATAAAAACAGCAAACATATTTTTGAGGCAACAGTTGTTTTACCCAAGGGTATGACAATGGCTGAATTTGACCAGCTTCGCGGTAGCTTAACTGCATACGCTGTTGATAAACATGGTATCAAGTCAGAAACAGTAACCGATGACGGTACAGTTATCGTCGTAGATAACATTGCTCCCGAGGTTAGCGTTTCATATAACGATGCAGCCCGTGATGTAGAAAACAAGCACTATTACAATGATAGTGTTATCGGTACAATTACAGTAACAGAGGCAAACTTCTACGAAGAAGACGTAAAGCTTGCTGTTACTAAGGATACTGTTGAAATCGAAACACCTGTTATTACATGGACACAGGCTAAGGACAAAGACGGCAAAGTTATCCCCGATACATACAAGGGTGTATTTGAGCTTTCTGCTCTTGAAGACCATTCAGCCGATGGTGACTATGTTGTAAATGTTACTTATACAGACAAGTCAACTAATGAGGCTATTCCTTACGAGTCAGAAATCCTTGTAATTGACACAACAGCTCCTGTTATTAACGTTGTTTATTCAAATACAACTCCCCAAAACACTCTTGAGGATATCAATGGTATAACAAGAGATTACTTTAAAGATGAACAGGTTGCTACAATAACAATCACCGAGCATAACTTTGTTGAAGAAGAAGTTGAGCTTTACATACTTGAGCAGGATGTTTCAGGCGAGCCTGTTGCTCAGACACGCGAAGAATCTGCATGGACAACCGACGGTGATGTGCATACAATGACAATCACCTATCCCGGAAGTGCAAACTATACATTTGATATTGCTTATACGGATCTTGCAACTAATGAAGCAGAGGATTATACACCCGATTACTTCACAGTTGACAAAACTGACCCCGAGCTTACAGTTGAGCAGATTAACAATGTTGCAACAACATTTATTAACAACATAAGCTTTGGTTACTTCGGCGGAGCTAAGGATAAAAACGCAAAGGCTGAGGTAAAGGTTACTGTTAAGGATAACATTTCGTTTGCTAACGTTGTTACTGCTACATATAACCAGACAGACGGAACAAGCTCAGTAAACAAAAAGACTGAGACTCAGACTGCAAATGCAGATAAGATCAGTCTTTCTAAGGACGGAAAAACAGCAACGACCACATTCTGGTTGCCCGTTACTGCCTTGAAGACTGATAAGAACAATATGCACGGTGACGTTAAGTTTATTGCCCTTGACAGAGCAGGTAACAGCTCAGACGACAATGAGAATAGCAAGGACGTTACAGGTGTCATTGTCGATAACATCTCGCCCAAGGCAAAAATTGAATTCAGTAAACCCTATACAACTGCCAACAATATTTCTTACTATAACGGTAAGATTGCGGGTAAAATCACGGTAGTTGAGGCAAACTTTGATAATCCCGAGGATTTCAAGCTTTACTATTCAAAGGACGGCGGTAAGAAAACACGCATTCCTCTTAAATGGACCGATGAAAGCGTAAACGTTCATACAGCAACATTTACACTTTCACAGGATGGCGATTATATCCTTACTGCGGTTTACGCGGATAAAGCAACCAATAAAATGGCTGATTACAAGTCACATCAGCTTACCATTGATACTAAGATCAATGCACCCGTTATTACCTTCCAGGGTAATTCAAATGGTGGCTTAGGCTTTAATGACGAGGTTATCCCCGGTGTTAAATTCGAGGACGATAACTACAAGAGCTACCAGATAACACTTACCAGAACACGTTATGATGAAAAGAACATTGACGTTAAGGATAAGTTTATCGGTAACCGTGTTGCGATTAATGCAAACGGCGGTTCAGGCTCATTCAACACCTTTGAGAAGATTCGTGACAACGACGGTGTTTATACATTGACTGTAAGAATGACCGATATGGTTGACCATAGCAGTACAACCTCAAGAACCTTCGTTGTAAACCGTTTCGGTTCAGTTTACGTTTATAACGATGCACTTATTGACCTTATCAATAAACGTTACGTACAGGATGTAAACGATGAGCTTGTTATTACAGAGTACAATGCAAACAAGCTCAAGGACGGCTCATTGAAGGTTGATATTTCAAGAGACGGCAGACCTGTTGATGATGTTATTTCTTCAACCGCACCGGTTAAGAATAACGGTTGGTATGAATATGCACACACCATTAACAGAGAAAACTTCAATGCAGAAGGTCTTTATAAAATAGCTGTTTCCTCAACTGACGAAATAAACAACGATTCCCAGAACAAAGAGGAAAAGAATACATTCAAAAAAGACTTTACAGCGCTTAAGGATGTTCTTTGGTTCAAGGTTGACAAGACCTTACCTTCAATTACAAATATTTCGTTTAAGGATGAAGCTAAAAACAAAGACAATAAGTATACCGAAATCAATGCTGAGGGCACAGAGATCGAATTCAATGTTTACGATGCAATTGGTATTGCAAAGGTAGAGGTTATTGTTGACGGCGAAAGCACAACATATGAGGGTGAAACCTTAGGCGATGATATCAATAACTTTGTTGGTAAAATAACACTTGCAGAAAGCAAGAAGCAGCAGGAAATTGTCATCAGAGTTACAGACCTTGCAGGCAGAGTTCTTGATACAAGTAAAAAGGAAGAATCTAAAGAAAGCATTCCCGATAGCTTTACAGGAAGTATCCTTGTATCAACTAACTTCTTCGTTCGCTTCTGGAACGACCAGCCCGTATTCTGGGGTGTTGTTGGCGGAACACTTGGTGCAGCCGCACTCATCATCCTTCTTATTGCTTTGAAAAAACGCAAAAAGAAAGACAAAAAATAAACCTTAATTAAATTTAAACTTTAATTAATAAAAGCTTTCCGGTGCAGGGTATCCTGCACCGGAGAGTATGGTTTATCTGAATTGAGGGTATTAAGGTGCCTTCACTTGAGATAAACAAAAAGTATGTAGGGGTATGTTTATGAATTCATTGATACAAAAGGGATTACTGGAGGAATTATCCTGCGGTTCCAATTTTTCATACATATTGAATGACAGTGGTATGTTTATGACCACTGAATACAAGGTGTTACAAAGTCAGGGAAGCAATAGTCTTCTGAGATGTATGAAGATGAAGTATAACGGCAAGATTCAGTTGTTTTATATTGTCAACTCAAACAAGCCGCTTCTCAGTATGATGTCAAATATTTCTCCGGAAAATTTTATTACCGTTGTTTCCAATCTTTTTTCATCAATTCTGGCAGTAAAAAACAACGGCTTTTTAAGTTGCGAGAATATTGATATTTCATTTGAGCATATTTTTGTTGACCCGAATACCTACAAGGTTAATCTTGTTTACGTTCCCGTTGAAAAGGGGCTTTTTGATGACTACGCATCTTTTGAAAGCGAATTGAGGACAACGCTTATCAAAACAATATCCGCTTTTCCCAGCTTTTCAACGCCTGAACTATTTAAGCTTCAGTCAGATTTGTCCGATGGAAGAAAAACTTTGGAAGATGTTTATAACGATATCGGTAAAGGCGGTAATACTCGCACACCCTACAAGAGACCTGCCGCAAGTCCCATTAAAAAATCCATTTTAGATCAGACTGCAAGACTCGTTGCTATGAATGCACCCACTCATACGGAATTTGTTATAGATAAAGACAGCTTCCTCATAGGCAGAAATTCAGGTTCCGTTGATGGTGTGGTTACCTTTAACGGTATGGTAAGTAAGGTTCACTGCCGTATAGATAAATACAGAAGTAAATATGCACTCACAGACCTTAAAAGTGCAAACGGTACGTATATAAACAAATCAAAGTTGGAACCGAACAAACCATATTACATTAAGAATGGTGACATTATTCGCTTAGCAAACAGCGATTTCCAATTTGTTATTGACTAAAACACAAAGGGGCATAAATTGGTATGGCAAAACCCAAAATTATAATTGCTGATTCCGATAAGGATTACGTAATTCCCATACAATATAGATTTGTAGAAGAATTTTTTGAAAAGGTTGATATCGAAATTATAACGGAAGAAAGTTATTTTAACGAGTATTTCGCAGAACCTAAAAAGGCAGAGATTCTAATAATTTCTGAGGAGTTGTTTGATAATAGTGTTTTAAGGCATGATATCGGACATATCTTCATTATGACGGAGCAGTATGCGGAAGAATCCACTGCTCAGCTCAATGTTAGCCACATTTATAAGTACACAAGCATCAAGGAGATTTTTACCGAAATCATAGGTAAGAGCCAGGGCTCACTTAGGGTGCATAGCGATGAGAAAAAGGAGCCTCAGATTATACTTGTAACTTCTGCGTGTGGCGGTGTGGGTAAAACAACGGTTGCTTTGGGTATAAGCTCCTGTCTTACTAAAAACTATAAAAGAGTTTTATACATCAATGCGGACAGATTACAGCATTTCCAGCATCTGCTTGATAACAAAACACCCATAACGGCTTTGGATGTATATGCAAGATTTACAAACCGCTCCACTCTGGTTTTCTCAGAAATAAAGCATATTGTAAGAAAAGAGCATTTCAGCTACATACCGCCCTTTAAGTCATCCTTGATGTCTTTGGGTATAAGCTATATGGTGTTCTCTGAACTTGCGACTGCTGCAAAAAGATCAAAAGAGTACGAGTATATCGTTGTGGATGCAGATATAGCCTTTGATGATTTCAAAGCAAGCTTAATTAACGTTGCCGATAAGGTTATTATTGTTACAAAGCAGGATATGGGTTCTGTTTATGCAACTAATATTTTGGCATCTAACATAAATGGACTTAATGCCGAAAAGTATATGTTCGTTTGTAACGATTTTGACCGTAAGAATTCAAATGCCCTCGTTTCGTCAGAGGTTTCAATGAAATTCGCAGTAAATGAATATATTGAGCATTTCTCCGATTATTCGCGAATGAAACCTGATGATTTTTCAAATGAAAAGGGCATACAGAAAACAACGTTTTTAATTATATAATTTTTCGGGGGGGAAAATATATGGCTAAAGAAACTGCAATTATTATTTTCAATATTCTGAACAGAGGTTTTTCTGTGGATTTGGAGGTACCCCTTGATATTTCGGGTAACGACCTTACAATTGCACTCAATCAGGCATATCAATTAGGGATTGATACTGCTGACGTGAAGAATTGCTACCTTAAAGCAGAAAACCCCATAGCATTACTTCGAGGAAATAAATCTCTTAAAGAATACGGCATCCGTAACGGAAGCGTAATTAACTTTACTGAGTAAGGGGGTACAAGGTAATGAACACCAGATATAAAATAATAATATCTAACCAGAATTTATACAAAGAGGTTGAATTAACACCCGAGTATAACCAGCTTAAAGTCGGTACGGGTGTTGATTGTGAAGCGCGTCTACATAAAAACCTTTTCTTTGGGCCCATTGAATTGCTTTTTACAAAGAATAATGCTCAGTGGTCAATATTCTGCTCGGATAATTTATATCTTTCTGTAGGCGACGTAAGAAAGCTAATGAATATATCCCTGAGGAATGGTGATATTGTTGACGTTAAATATCAGGATTCTGACATTACTGCATTCACAATCGAATTCCTTATAGACTTCGATAACGGCAAGGTTAAGTACGAAAGATGTCTTGACGTTTCTACTCTCAGCACAATTTCCATTGGTGCAAGTTCCGGAAACAATATTGTTTTGGCAAGCCCCTTTATTAAAAACGATTCTGTTACGTTAACGAAAAAGGGTGATGGATATCAGCTTAGTATAGGTCACAGCCAGTATGGTGTGTATCATAATGGTAAAAAGGCCCTTGGAAATGAAATTATAAAAAACGGCGACTTCTTCTCCTTGTCCGATTATTTCTTCTACTACAAGGACGGTAAAATCTGGACACAAATCAGGGACGATATGGGCTTGAATTCTGTAACCTACAAGGATTATCCTGAGCAGAATTCCTACCCCAAGTTCAACCGTAACACAAGAATCAAATCAATTATCAATGACGAAAAAATTGAGATTCTTGACCCCTCCGCAAAGCCCCAGAAGCCCAAGAAGGGTAGTCTTCTCACGAAACTGTTACCGTCTTTAACAATGGTAATGTCATCAATTATGATGGCGTTCACCAATCCTGTTATGATTGTTGTGAGCCTTTTCTCTATTATAGTATCAATTATGACAATTTTCTTAAATAGAGCGGAAGGCAAAAAGGACTATGAGCAGAGCGTTAAAGAGCGTATAGAAAAATACAACGCTTATATTGCTCAGAAGCGTAAGGATATTGAAGCAATCCGCGCCGAGGAGCACAGAGTCCGCGAAGAAATTTACGTTTCACAGGATATTGAAAAGCAGAGATTCGGTGCATTCTCATCCGATTTGTTCGACAGACGCCCCTCTGATGACGATTTCCTTTGCGTAAGATTGGGTAACGGTCTTGTTGAAGCCACACGTGAAATCAACTACAAAAAGCAGGAAAAACTTGAGGTTGGTGACGACCTTCAGCAGATGCCCGAAAAGCTCAGCGAAGAGTATAAATATATCAGAAATGCTCCCATTGTGTGTGACCTTAAGGAAGCGAACGCAATCGGTGTTATCGGTGATAAATACGAGCGTTTTGAAATAATGAAAAACCTTATTGTTGATATTGCCGCAAGACAGTATCACAGCGACGTAAAAATGATTTTCGTTGCTGAAAAGCGTCACGCTAAAAACGTTCGATGGTTGCGTATGTTACCCCATGCGTACTCAGAGGAATTGGGTAGCCGTCTTATTGTTACAGACGACGAAAGCAAAAACTTTGTTTTCGAGTATCTTTACAAGGAGCTTACCTTAAGACAACAGGAAAAGAAGTTTGATAACAGAATTGTGGTATTCTTCCACGACGAGTACGGCTTCCAGAATCATCCTATTTCAAGATTCGTTGACGAAGCAAAAAACCTTGGTGTAACCTTCGTGTTCTTCGGCACTACAAGAGCGGACGTTCCTATGGGCTGCTCCTATATCATTGATATTCAGGCCAATAACACGGCAACTCTTGTGCATACTGAGGACAGAAGCAAATCCGAAGGCTTTACATATCCCAAAATTGACAATAACTCAGCGGCAGATATTGTACGCATTCTTGCTCCTGTATATACAGAGGAGATTTCACTTGAAGGTTCTCTTACCAAGAGCATCTCCTTGTTTGAAATGCTCAATATTCTTGCTGTTGACGATATTGACCTTGACAAGCGTTGGCAGACCTCACAGGTATTCAAGTCAATGTCAGCACCCTTAGGTGTTTCAAAAACAGGTACAGTTTACCTTGACCTGCATGATAAGGCTCACGGCCCACACGGTCTTGTTGCCGGTACTACCGGTTCAGGTAAATCCGAAATTCTTCAGACCTACATTCTTTCAATGGCAACATTGTTCCATCCCTATGAGGTCGGCTTTGTTATTATCGACTTTAAGGGTGGTGGTATGGCTAACCAGTTCCGTGAGTTACCCCATATGATGGGTGCCATTACCAATATTGACGGTAAGGAAATTAACCGTTCGCTTAAATCAATTAAAGCAGAGCTTCAGAAGCGTCAGAGACTCTTTGCTGATGCAGACGTTAACCATATTGATAAATATATCAAGAAGTATAAAGCCGGTGAAGTATCAATTCCGTTACCCCACCTTATAATTATCGTTGACGAATTTGCAGAGCTTAAGGCTGAACAACCCGAATTTATGAAGGAGCTTATTTCTGCAGCCCGTATCGGTCGAAGCCTTGGTGTGCATCTTATTCTTGCTACCCAGAAGCCCGCAGGTCAGGTTAACGAGCAGATTTGGAGTAACTCCAGATTCAAGCTTTGTCTTAAGGTTCAGGGTCCCGAAGACAGTAACGAGGTTCTTAAGTCTCCTCTTGCGGCTGAAATTAAAGAGCCCGGTCGTGCTTACTTGCAGGTTGGCAATAACGAAATATTTGAGTTGTTCCAGTCTGCATATAGTGGTGCTTCCGAAAAAGCTGATGAGAGCAAGGTTAAAGAGTTTGCAATTTATCAGATGACCGATTCAGGCAAGCGTATTCCTGTTTACGTACAGAAGAAGGACAAAAAAGACGGTGGCTCCACACAGCTGGATGCTATTGTTCAGTATGTTCATAATCATTTCGAGAGCAAGAATTGGTCAAAGCTTCCCGATATATGCTTGCCCTCATTGGAAACAAGCATTGATTTTGTAAATCACGAGCGTGTGGATAACGGCAAAATCGAGGTTGAAATCGGTGTATATGATGACCCCGATAACCAGTATCAGGGAACATATAAGATTGATATCGGCAACCAGAACGTTATGCTTATCGGTTCGGCTCAGAGTGGTAAAACAAATATTTTACAGAATATTATCCGTGGTTTGTCAACCAAGTATACTCCCGATGAAGTATCAATCTATATTATAGACTTTGCTTCAATGGTTCTTAAAAACTTTGAGAAGCTCAACCACGTTGGTGGTGTTGTAACCTCATCCGAGGACGAAAAGCTCAAAAACCTTTTCAAGCTCATTAATACCGAAATTGCACAGCGTAAGGAAAAGCTTCTTTCTGTAGGTGTCAGCTCCTTCTCTGCTTATCGTGAAGCAGGCAGAACAGACCTTCCTCAGATAGTGCTTATGATAGACAACCTTACCGCACTTAAGGAGCTTTATTTCCAAGATGACGACGAGCTTCTTGCTATTTGTCGAGAAGGCTTATCCGTAGGTATCAGCATTATTATAGCCAACTCGCAGACACAGGGTATCGGCTACAAATATCTTTCTAATTTCTCAACACGTATTGCATTGTTCTGTAACGATTCAAACGAGTACAGCTCATTGTTCGACCATTGTAGTGAGCGTATTGATGATATCCACGGCAGATGTATTGTTGAAATTGACAAAACTCATCTTGATTGTCAAGCATATCTGGCATTCAAGGGCGAAAAAGAGATTGACCGAGTACAGGAAATCAAAGCCTTTATAGACGAAACCAACAGTAAGTATAAGAAGTCGTTTGCAAAGATGATTCCTGTAATTCCCGAGCTTCTGACAGAGTCATTTGTAAGAGAGAATCTTACAGGCTATATGCAGGATTCCTTCAGTGTTGTTGCAGGTCTTGATTATGCATCGGTAAGCCCCTTTGTTCTTGAACTTTCCAATATGGGCGGCCCCCTCACCATTACAGGTCGTGACGGTACAGGTAAGCATAACTTCATCAAGTATATCGTTAATTCTCTTAATGAATATTATGCAGACAGAACCGAGGTTCACATTATTGATGGTATCAACAAGAAGCTGATGCCTCTTAAGGCTAAGGCAAACGTTGCAACATACGAGGTTATGCCTGAAAAGAGTGCGGATGCAATAAAAGCAATTGAAGAAGAGCTACAGTCAAGATATTCACGTCTTGCTGCAGGTGAAGATTCTGTTTTGGAAGACTCCAAGCTTCTCGTGCTTATTGTTAACAGTGCGGACGCTATGCAGTATATCAGCACCAATATGAGCGTTATGGATGCATATAAAAATATTGTTGGTAAGTATAAGAATATGAATGTATGCGTAATCTTTGGCGGATATGAAAATACAAACATTTCTTACTCTTCACCCGAGCTTATTAAGAGTCTTCGTGATGCTCGTAGATTTATGTACTTTGATGATATTTCAAATATGAAGATTGTAGACTTGCCGTTAGCAGTAATGCGTGAGTTCAAGAAGCCTATAGATTTAGGCGATTGCTACTTCATTAAAGAAAACGATTGTCAGAAAATCAAGAGTGTTTTGGCACAGCAATAAAAATAAAAGGTGTGTGCAGGAAAATCTGCACACACCTTTTTTCATATCCCCTAAAAAAGGAACTGCAAAAAAACTTTCGTTTTTTACAGTTCCTTTTGTTTTAGTTGTTAAGACCTATTAGTTTATAAGGTCAATGTTAAGCATAAAGCGGAATGATACGCGACGTGATGCTGCCATATCAACGCTACCGTCTGCACTATATACGGGCTGACTGTTTGAATAACCAACTGCATCAAGGTTTTTAACAAAGCTGTCTACTGCGGCACCTTCTGTAGTTGATACACAGTAGTTCTTAACGTTTGTTGCTCGGTCAACTGAAAGCTGCATATCACTTGCGTAGGTTGCGTCTGCGGTAGGAGCAGTGTGGCCTTCAACAAATGTTTTTGAAATGAAGCCATCGTATTCCTCTGAATATGCGATGTTGGTATAAGCTCTTACGAACTTGTCGAGGAAGGCTTTACCGTCTGCTGTAAGCTCAGCAGAGTCGCCACCGAACAATACTGAGGAATCCATTGAAAGCTCACCGGTTTCCTTGTTAACTGTAACTGTGATACCTTCTTTTTCGAAGCTTGCAATAAGGTCATCGAGGAGCTTATCCTTCTTTTCCATTAATTCCTTGAGCTGAGCCTCATTAACGATAAGATAAATATCTGTACCGCCGTTATATTTTGCATATACATAGTAAGCTGTACCACGTACGGTTGTGTATGTATAAGAATTATAGTTTTCGAGAACGGTTTCGCCTGAGATTACGTTAACGATATTGTAGAGGTTGTTTGTAGAGGATGTCTTAACAAGCCAGGGAGCAAAGCTATAGCCCTTGATTGTGTAATCAGCATCCTTGTATGAGTAGTAGACATTACCGTCATCTGTCTTTTCATAAGCTACAAATTCGTCTGTGTAAATTGATTTCTTTTTATCCTCAGTGTCTTCGAATAAAACTTCGCCCTTTGAGTTAATTAAGGTGTAGGTTTCTTTGTTGTTAAGGAAGTAATAATCACCGAACATTGAGTCGTAAGCAATGTATTCGTAGGAGCCCTTAATAACGTTTTTACCTGTAACGTCATAAACGGTGTCATCAACTCTGATTAAATCACCATAGAAGCTGGGGCTTGAAGAGAACTCGGGAGATAACACCTTACCTGTTTTGTCCATTACAACGTAAGCAGATGCACCGTCTTTATATACAGATGCACTGTAATAGTCGCCGTATACTGCATTGGGGATATATGAAGCAAGGTCATAGTCGAATAATTTTTCGCCGTTTGTATCGTAAACGGTTCCTACCTTGCCTTCGATGCTGTATGAACCGTCATCAAAGAGCTTTTTGTGCTCAAGCTCCTTGCCGTCGGGACCTACTACATGGCGGGTGTCTGTGTCATCGTTATAAACGATAAAGTTGCCGTAAGCAACAACTGTCTGGTCAGAGGTACCTGAAATTCCGGGAACAGCCTTACCTGTGGTTTTGTCATATACAAACCATTCGCCTGCAAATAAGTCATCGTCATCTGCGTTGGCACCAAATGTTGAACGGGGCTTTGATAAATCGCCGTCCTCGTAAGCAACGAGAGCTCTTTCAACAGCACCAACAATTTTTGTAGCCTTGATTGCAAGGAAGTATCTGTCGTTCATGCTCTGGATATATGCATAAGCCTCGGGGATAATAACGTTACCTCTACCGTCGATAAGACCTGTGTCGTTTAATGTTGCGGGTTCAGTAACTCTGCGGTTTACGGATTTTGCAACCTTGAAATATAAGCCGCTGGCAACACAGCTTGTATAGATGGCACCTGTGTCGTAGTTACCATCTAAGGACATAACGCCGTATTTTTCGGTGGTTTCGTCCTGATAGTATAAGCCACCCTCTGCAGTTGAGAAGTTATCGGTGGTTAAGCTACCAACCTTTTCAACCATGAGGCTATCGGGCATGGCACCCTCAGTTAATTGGTTTGCTTCATTTTCGTTTTTGTCTTTTCCGCCACAAGCAGCAAAGGAAAGAAGCATTACGCCAACAAGAAGCAAAGCCAAAAGTTTTTTAGCTTTCATAAAAAACATCTCCTTTATTAATATATATCAATTATATCATCATAGGGATTTTGTGGAAATACCCTTTGATGATACATATTGTATCAAAAAAACTCCCACTAAGTCAACGATATTGAATTGAATTTAAAGGCGTTTAATTTTTTTTAAATCAGACATAAGTTTATCAGCAGATTGGTAACGGTTATAAATCTGCGTTTCGGTGCATTTCTTTATAATTTTGCCTAATTTACCCGAGGGCGTTTTTATGGTCGGGTGGCAACCAAGCATCAATTCGTTAATCAGAACACCAAGGGCATAAATATCGGTGGGCGGTGTGGATTGGTGTATGCCGTATTGCTCGGGTGCGGCATAACCCACGGTGCCGAGGCTTACCGTATCCTTGCGCTCGTTGTCAGTAAGCAGACGTGATGCGGACAGGTCAATAAGAACTGCATTATCCTCGGGTGTGATGATAACGTTATCGGGCTTTATGTCGCGATGAATGATTTGCTTTGAATGAAGAATGCTTAAAGCCTCGCATATTTGTATCGAGTATTTCAACGCCTGTTTGGTTGAGGGCGGATTAAGGGCAAGGATATCTGCAAGGGTTTTGCCCTCAACGTAGCTTTCAAGAATCAAAAGGTGGTCTTCACAGGAGCAGACGTCATAAATCACCGGAAGATTTGGAGCAATAACTCCCTTTAAAATTCTGAAAATATGGTCGTTGCGATTTTTGGAGTAGATTAGGACAAGCCTGTTTTCGGAGTTATTGTGTTTAAAAACATCAATTTTTGCCGTATCCTCATTCTTAACGCACTTTATATGGGAGTAATCGTTATCGAGGGTGGTTTTTATAAATTCTTCGTAACGGCTCATAGTGATTTAAACCCTTTTTCGTTTTGGGATACAAGCACATCCTCGGCCTCGTACAAGGATAAATTATGAGTTAGGGCATAAATAAGGATGCTGTCACGCTTGTTTTTAGGATGAAGATAAGCCCAATTATAGAGTTTGAGTGCACTCTGGCAATCCTCAAGTCCAAGCCCCATACTAAGGTGTATTTTTATAATTGTATCTCTTGCAGGAATACTTTTACCACCGATTATATTATAAAAATATGTATAACCCATATCGGCACCGTTGATAATGTCGATTTTTGCCATTTTGCTTTTCTTAATAGCTCTTTTCCAAAACACGGTTAAATCGGTTACCACAAAGGAATCCTCGTTGTCCGAAAGGTAGTCCTCATAGCTGATGTTTTGCAATTTTAACTGTTCGAGTAAGTCCTCGGTACGTTTGTAGCTCATAAAAATCTCCTAATATAATTGTGTGTTGGTTATATCACTATGCTCTAAAACATAGGCGGCTTTTGAATGCACTGAACCAAAATAAAGGTTTTCGAGGGATGAAAAGGTTTTCTTTGAAAGAACGTATTCAAGATACTGTACGTTGGCAGTTGAGGGTATGTAAAGGGTTTTCAGACTGCTGTTGGTGAAGTAGTTACAGTATATCAAGGTGTTTTCGGGAAGGGTAAGTGACTGTGTTTTGTTTTTAGGGGGATAAAGGCATAAATACCCGCCGTTTTGCTTGAAAAAGGCTACACCGCCTACGTCGTAGCCATTGGGGTTCCCCGAATCTACAAAAATATTTTCGCAATTAGGGGGCATTTGATTAGCCGCCGGGTACGAGGTAACGTTTTTGCCCATATAAATATTTTTTATATTTCGTGCTTCTTTAAGATTGATTGCCGATTCAAAGCCGGCACAGTTGTTGGGAAGCCTGAGCTCCGTTGCAGGGTTTGCGGGACAATGGTAGCGCACCTTCCAGGTTGAACCGGTGTTATAGTACAAGGTGCCGTCTATGCATTTGAATTGGCTGCCTGATACGCTTATATCCTCCATTGAGGGGCAATTCATAGCAAAATTATTAAGTATACCAAGGTCCGTATCTGAAAAATTAATAAAACGAAGATTTGGGCAATTGTTAAAGGTTTGGGAGTTAACCCATAAATATGGTTGTTTGCTGTTGGTTTCAAAGGATATGGTTACAATCGAGGAGTTGTTCTGAAAGGTGTTGCCGTTAATTTTTGTAACGGCGCAACCCTCGATTACTGCGGGTATAATAACGCTTGATGCGTTACCTGTATATTTGGTTATAGTGGCGTATTTGCCTGAAATAGTATATTCAAAATCCTTTGTCGAGACCGTTCCTGCCGTTGTAGGTGGTAAGGTGGTATTGGGCGATGTGGTTGCTTCGATTGTAGTTGTAGTTACGGAAGAAGTAGCCTCGGGCTTTGTGGTGGTCACGATTGTGCTTTCTGTGGTGTCGTCCTTGTCAAACAGGTTTTCCCAAAAGCCTTTTTGGGTGGTTTCTTCATCATCTTTATCTGTATTTACAGATGTGGTTTGCTTGGGTGAAGTGGTTTTATCGTTAAACAAGCCGCCAAGAAGTCCTTGTTTTTTTGTGGTTGAAGGTGGAAGTGTTATGGTCTGGGTATGCTCCACAACGTCAAAAACCTGCTCACCGTTTTCTTCCGTTACAAATTCACCATTGCTTTGGGTTACTGCAACGGTTTCTGTAATATGTATAATGGTTGTTTCGGGCACTACGGGTGAGGGCGTGGTGTTTGCGGTTTTAAAAAGGAAGATGCATATACCCATAGCGGTAAGAAGACCTGCAACACCGACAAGACTCCAACGAAAGCTACGTGCTTTCAGAATTTTTAACAGACGAGTCCAAAACAGAAAAAACACTGAGGGCTTTTTGCCTTCGGGTTGAGGTGAAATTGCCTCAAGAGAAGAAAAGCATTTAAGACAAAAGCCTGCCTCTTTAGGAATTTGAGCACCGCATTTAGAACACTTTTTGTACAACATTAACCCACCTTAAAATATCCATTAATATTAAAGATAAAGTATTTCATAATCAAAGTCAATATCATTAAATGCCCCAAAAAGAAAAATTTTCAAATCTGTACTGTGGCATAGAATAGATTTGATTTGAAAAGCGTGTTTTAATATAAAAAAGTCTTGATTTAACCCAAGAATCGAGGGCGATTTTTGCGAAAAATTATTTAAGGAGAATGGAAAAATGAAAAAAATAATCAGCTTAATGCTGGCTTTAATTATGGCTCTTTCCGTTATGTCCTGTCTTTCGGTAAGTGTTGCTGCTGAGTACGACAATTATTTTTACAGTGGCGAAGCATACACGGTGGAAAGCGGAACAAGCTTTTGGTTCTGCCCTGACGAAGCGGGCGTGTATGAGTTCTGTTCATACGATAATTTTGATCCTTGCCTTACGGTGGAGTACAGCGACGGCACCATTGAAACCTATGATGACATAGATTTAGATGATTTTAATTATGAATTCGGTGCAATCATTCCGCTTAATGCCGGCGAAGAAATTTTCTGTACCATAGAGGACGGCGAGGGCTACGACGTTAATTTCTATATCGACAGATATTATGAGGAAGTATATGCCGACGAAGAATATGAAATGGATTCGGGTGTGACCTTTAAATTTATTGCTCCCGAAAACGGAACGTATGAATTCTATTCCTTTGAAAATGAAGACCCCTGCTTAGAGATTGAGTATGAAGACGGCACCGTAAGCACTTATGATGATGTAAGTGATGAGGATTACGAGTTTAATGCTCTTTTAAGCCTTGAAGCGGGTGAAGAGATTTTATGTACTGTTTATGATTCGTGGGCATACGTTAACTTCGGTATCCGTGCATACGGCAATGCCGAGGCAGACGTGGAGTACACAGCAGATGCAGGCTATGAATTCTTCTTTACCGCAGAAGAGGATGGCTACTACAGATTTGTATCCTTCGACAACGTTGGCGACCCGTTTATAGAAATCAGCTATGACGGTGAAGAGATTACCTTTGACGATTGCTGTGACGAGGACTATGAATTTGACGGTGGCTTGTATCTTTATGAGGGCGACTATATTCAGGCAAAGGTAGATGACAATTACAGAACAGATGATAACGAATGTGTTGTTAATTTCTGTATTGAGTATTGGTCAGACGAATGTCCCGGTCACTACGAGTCCGATGAATGGTATATTGGCGAAGATGCAAGTGTATACGGTCCCGGTTGGATGTATACCGAGTGCACATTGTGCGGCGAGGTTGTGGATGTCGATGAAATTCCCCAGCTTACTCCTGAAACACCCACGCTCAGTAAGGTGCAGAATACCGCAAACGGTGTTAAAGTAACATGGGGCTCCGTTGAAGGTGCAGACAGCTACATTGTTTACCGTAAAACCTACAACGCAAAAACCAAAGCCTGGAGCGGTTGGTCAAGAATTGCAACCGGCGTAACAAACACGTCATACGTTGACAAAACTGCAAAAACAGGTACATATTACCTCTATACAGTAAGAGCAACCAATGAAGCAGGTGCGGGTGGCTACAACACCTCGGGTATTAAAACCTACTTCCTTTTAACACCCACTGTTTCTGCAACCAATGCAAACGCAGGCGTAACGGTTAAGTGGAGCAAGATAACAGGTGCTACAGGCTACATTGTTTACCGTAAGACCGGTAACGGAAATTGGCAGAAAATAGCAACTGTTAAGGGTACAGGAACTGTTTCCTATACCGATAAAAAAGCATCCGCAGGCGTTACCTACAGATACACCGTTAAGGCTTATTACGGCTCATATACTTCTTCCTTCGTAACAAACGGCTTTGCCGTAAGAAGACTTACAACACCCAAGCTTGCAAAGGTTGTTTCAGCAAAGAACGGTATTACTTTTACTTGGGGTAAGGTATCGGGTGCTACAGGCTACATTGTTTACCGTAAAACAGGCTCAGGCGGTTGGCAGAAAATAGCAACACTCAAGGGTGCATCAACAGTAAAATACCTTGATAAGAGTGCAAAGAAGGGTGTAACATATAAATACACCGTAAGAGCCTATTACGGCACTTCAACCAGCTATTACAACACAAAAGGTCTTACAATAAAGGATAAATATTAAGAAGAAAGCTCCGCGTTTCTGCGGAGCTTTTTTAATGAATAATGAATGATGAATAATTTCGGGGAAACTTCGTTTCCGATTATAGATATATTATAGAAAACTTGCGGGGTGTTCGGTGGCACAGAATAGATATGATATCAAAAGAATGGTTTAATATATGTAATTAATAAAAATAGGAGTGATGTTATGTTTTGCCCCAATTGCGGATTTAACAATCAGGACGGAATAGCCTTTTGTCAGAGTTGCGGAGTTCCTTTTTCACAGAATCCCGGAACCTCGCAGTCTCAGATAAATGCAGTAGAAACAACAAAACCGAAAAAGAGCAAGAAGAAAATTATAATTGCAATTGTTTCGGTGTTTTTGGCTCTTTCGTTGATTGTTGTTGCGGTGGCATCCGTGGCAGTTATAGAGCTTTTCAGCTACCGTTGTTCAGATTGCGGTAAATTTGTTATTTTTGAGGAACATACCATTATGTCCGAGGACGGCACCTACGAACGGTGGGTTTGCAACCAATGCCATAACAATTGGATGTCCGAGGAATACGGTGTTACTTTCAGCGGAGAAAGAGTGGATTCTTGGTAAAATCGTGTTTGTGAAAGAGGATAAAAACGCTTAGTCAGAATTTTGCAGACAGTTATCACAAGACGAAATGACTCAAAAGTTCAAAAAAGCAAGAGCGTCATTATAAGCCTTGTTGCAGCAGTTTTGGTGCTTTCATTAATTATGGTTGCGATTATCTGTGCGGCTGTTATGTATTTTTACAACTCCCGTTGCTACGATTGCGGAAATAGCCTTGTTTTTGAAAATCACGTGAGCTGTTATGTTTGTGAGGAACGTCACGACAGGTGGATGGCTAAGGAATACGGCGTTACAGAGTGAAAAATAAATTAAGGAGGATTTTATGAAAAAGATAATTTCAGTAGTATTGGCGTTAATTATGTGCGGTGCGTTTATTGTGGGTACATCCGCTATGTGCTATGAGGGTGCGGGTGACATCGAAATTGAAACAGGCCTCGACCTTGTTGGCGAGGGATATGAGGATACGGGTTATTCCTATTGGTATGAATGGGAAATTGCCGAAGAAGAGGACGTCGGCTACGGTGAGATTGAGTTTACAATTTACTATGATGCCTTTGATTGGCAGGGTGAGCAGTATTGTGAAGGTCCCGAGGATTATCCCGCAATGCTTGAGTATTTTCGCGAAAGCTACGGCGAGGATTACACCGTAACGGATTGTTATGTGGACGGATATCCGGCAATTATTGTAGAGTATACAGGTTATTCCGAAACAACCGATTCAAGTGCAGAAATTTACATTTGCGGCGGCAAGTATTTTTATATTGTGAATTTATATGTTGAAGATATGATGATTTATGATGGTTTACTTGACTCCGTTAAAGGAATGGAGCTTAACGGTGAAACGGGCGAGCCCTTGACCTATAACACATCTGCTGATGAAGAAAACGACCAATACGCAGATGACGAGGTATACGCAGACTCCGACAATACATCGGGCTCTTCCTCAATGAGCCCCGTAGTAAGAAATATTATAATTATTGCGGTGGTTGTTGTGGTTGCGGTTGTTTGCGGTGCAGCCGTATGCGTCATTGTGATAGTAGCGGTTAAAGGCAAAAAGAAATAAGTAATAAATAAAAAAGCCTTCCTTTGGATAAGTCCGAAGGAAGGCTTTTGTTATTGCTTAATTATTTGTAGAGAGGGCCGTATGCCTGACATGCACGGAAGTCAGCGCTCTCAAGCTCCTGTGTGCCGAATGCGTTCCAGCAAGCGGGACGGAAGATTTTATCTTCGGGAACGTTATGCATTGAAACGGGGATTCTGAGCATTGAGCAAAGAGTGATAAGGTCTGCACCGATGTGACCGTAGGAGATAGCGCCGTGGTTAGCACCCCAATGGTTCATAACCTCGTATGCAGATGTGAATGCGCCCTTACCTGTAAGTGTGGGAGCAAACCATGTGCAGGGCCATGTGTAGTCTGTTCTTGCCCAGATTTTGTGTGAAATATCATCGGGAAGAGCAACTGTGTAGCCTTCGCAAATCTGAAGTGTTGGTCCGAGACCCTTTACAAGGTTAAGACGAATCATTGTTGCGGGCATTTCAGCACGTGTAAGGAAACGGCTTGAATATCCGCCGCCACGGAAGTAGCCGTTGTCGGCTGCGCACCATTCGGTAGCATCGTTGATTGTCTTGATATCCTCATCAGTAACGTTGTACCATTCTTTGATGATACCGTTGCCGTTTTCGTCCTTAACCTCACCGCAAGCGTCAAGACAGCAAGCACCTGAGTTAATAAGGTGGATAAAGCCTTCGCTTTCCTTTGCCTTACCTTCAAGCTCGTAGCCTGTAGCTCTCTTAAGTGCTTCGGGGCTCCAGTAGGTACGAACGTCGGCGAACATCTGGGGTCTGTTTGTAAGGAGCTTCATAAAGAGCATGCTTACAGCGTTAAGTGTATCGTTTTCGGTTGCAAGGATGTAGGGCTCACGAGCGCCGTTCCAGTCGAAGCTTGTGTTAAGCAATGCTTCTGCGAAGTCAGCATTGGGGTAGAAGTCAGTCCACTGTCTCTGACCCTGGAAGCCTGCGGCAATGGCGTTGTGACCAACCATTTCTTCCTCACAGCCCTCGGGAAGGTTTTTGTTACCATTCATAAGGTCCTTGATGATGCACATCATCTTAACTGTGAATTCCCAGTCCTTTTCCTTCTGCTCGTCGCTCTTCTTTACGAAGTCGGGGTTCTTATCGAAGCCTTCCTTACAGTTTTCTCTTACCCATTTGTAAGCTCTCTGATATTCTTCCTCGTCATAGATGCCCTCGGACATTCGACGGATAACCTCTACCTCGTCAACGGATTCAATACGCATACCGAGATATTCCTCGAAGAAGTCTGTGTCAATTGATGAGCCTGCGATACCCATACAGATTGAACCAATCTGAAGGTATGACGTGCCCTTCATTGTAGCGGCTGCAACTGCTGCTCTTGCAAAACGGAGAAGCTTTTCCTGAACGTCTGCAGGGATTGAAGTGTCGTCAGCGTCCTGAACGTCGTGACCGTAGATACCGAATGCGGGAAGACCCTTCTGTGCGTGAGCCGCAAGAACTGCTGCAAGGTAAACTGCACCGGGACGCTCTGTGCCGTTGAAGCCCCAAACGCCCTTGATTGTTGAGGGGTCCATATCCATTGTTTCACAGCCGTAGCACCAACAGGGAGTAACGGTAAGAGTGATGCTTACACCCTCCTTGCGGAATTTGTCTGCACAAGCGGCAGCCTCTGCAACACGACCGATAGTTGTGTCAGCGATAACAACCTTAACGGGTTCGCCGTTGGAATATTTAAGATTTTCTGTGAAAAGCTTGGCAGCGGACTTAGCCATATTCATTGTCTGCTCTTCAAGAGATTCTCTGACCTTGAGGGGACCGCGTCTGCCGTCAATAGTGGGACGAATACCGATTACGGGGTAATCGCCGAGAAGTCTGTTCTCTGCCATAATATTTATCATCCTTTCATTTGTACAAGCGTACAAAACTATTCATTTAATAGTATATCATAAAAAATATCAATTTCAATTGATTATAAGTAAAAAATTTTCGCTATAATATGGTGAAAATGACAATTGAAAACTTTTTATAGCGGGTGTAGAATGTAGTAGACAAGGCTAAAAGGAGGTCTTAATTTATGAAAAGAATAAAAAGAACCTTATCCATTGCATTGGTTTTGGTTATGCTTATGTCCGTAATGGGCGTTGCCGCAAGTGCTATGGATTATTACGTGCCCACCACAAGCACCAACTACGGATATCTTGCTCCGTCAGATGCTAAGGGAACAAAAACCATTTCTACAGTTAAACTGTACGGTAACTATGATTACATTGATTTTTATATCAGCTCAAAATATGCAGACACGTATTTCTTCTATGAGATTTACTCAAGCAAGAATTACAGCGACAAAACAATGATTGACGGCGGTTACTTCTATTGTGATGCTAAGGGTAATTACAACGGTTACGCACTTATTAAGCTTAGCGGAGTTTATAAAACAGGCACCTACTATATTGTAACCTATGCGGCAAAAATAACAGCCTCGGGCAGTGCATGCTTGTCTGAGACCTCGTTACGTGAGTATAAACTTGTTGTTGACAGAACTACTGCTTTCAACAAGCAGATGACTGTTACCAAGGGCGTATCAAATACCGTTAATGGTCCTCAGATTAAATGGCAAGGCGTAAGCGGTGCAACAAAATACTATATTTATCGCAGACCTATGACGGGTACAAGTTGGACGAAGGTTGGTACTGCTAATAGTTCTGCCCGCTCCTTTGTTGATAAATCCGTAAAGAACAAAAATGGTAAATATGTTTACACTGTTAAGGCAGTAAACAAGAGCAATAAAGCAACAAGATACCATTATGCCGGTGAAGATTGCCTTTTCGCAAAGGCACCCACACTTAAATCCGTGGCAACTGGTGCGGATAACAAAATTAAAATTCAATGGAATAGCACTTCCTCAAGTGCATACTATGAGGTTTACCGACGTGAGGTTGGCACAAGCAGTTGGACTAAATTAACAGGCAACTGCAAAACGACCTCTTTCAATGATGCCAAAGCCGTAAGCGGTAAAACCTACGAATACACCGTAAGAGCAAACATCAAAACTGCCGACGGTGTTGCAAGAAGTGCATATTACGGAAATACGGATAAAGCGGTTAAATACCTTAAGGCACCTGTTGTAAATGAAATTGTAGCCGCAGAAAACGGACTCAGCGTTTCCTGGAATGCAGTAAGCGGTGCTACGGCTTATACAGTTTACAGAAGACCCATTGACGGTTCGGCAGGCTGGACAACAATTAAAAAGGTTTCTGCAAGCACCACAAGCTATGTAGATACAACTGCACAGAACGAGGGTTACATTTATACCGTTCGTGCAGAGGGTCCTAAGGGCAGAGGCTCGTATTCAACGGCGGGTAAAGCCTTCCTTGAACTCGGCACCCCCGTTCTTGACGGATATATAGATACTCAAACCAATATAGTAACCTTGTATTGGGAGCCCGTTGTCAATGCTACCGGATATGACGTGTGCAGTCAGGGTTCGGACGGCTTATGGTATTTGGAGTACGAAAACATCAACTATTCTCCTGTGGAGGTTAATGCATATACAGGCGTAAATAATTATGCGGTTTACGCAAGGGCTATTGTTACAGATGCTATGACCGGCAACGTGTATGAATTCACGGGTGAGCCTGATTTTATTACGGCAACCGTTGAATGATTCTTGATTTGATACAAAAAAGCACCCGAAGAAGTTTCGGCTTCTTCGGGTGCTTTTATGCTTTAAATCTTATTTATAAAGGGGATATTTGTCGCAGATTTTTGTAACACGCTCTCTGATGTAGTCGGCACTGTTTTCAAAATCTGTTGCGGCGAGCTTAATGAACTCAGCAATATCAATCATATCCTGAGCCTCGAAGCCTCTTGAGGTAACTGCGGCAGTACCGATTCTTACGCCGCTTGTAACGAAGGGCTTTTCGGGGTCATTGGGAATAGCGTTTTTGTTAACTGTGATATAAACCTCGTCAAGGCGTTTTTCAAGCTCCTTACCTGTAATGCCGAGGCTTCTGAGGTCAAGAAGGAGAAGGTGGTTATCGGAACCGCCCGATACCATATCAACACCCTGTGCCGCAAGGGCATTTTCAAGGGCTTTACAGTTAGAAATAACCTTTTTGCCGTAATCCTTGAACTCGGGCTTAAGTGCTTCACCGAAGCAGATTGCCTTAGCCGCAATAATGTGCATAAGGGGACCGCCCTGAATACCGGGGAAGATTGCCTTGTTTACCTTTTTTGCAATTTCCTCGTCATTGGTAAGGATAAGACCGCCACGGGGACCGCGGAGAGTTTTGTGAGTTGTTGAAGTAACAACGTGAGCGTAGGGGATGGGTGAGGGATGTCTGTCTGCGGCAACAAGACCCGCAATGTGAGCCATATCAACCATAAACAACGCGCCAACCTTGTCGGCAATTTCACGGATTTTTGCAAAATCGATTGTTCTGGGGTATGCAGAAGCACCTGCAACAATAAGCTTGGGATTGCACTCAAGCGCCTTCTTTTCAAGGGCGTCGTAGTCAAGGAAGCCCTTTTCGTCAACGCCGTAGCTTTCAAAATTGAAATAAGAGCCGCTTACGTTAACGGGTGAGCCGTGGGTAAGGTGACCGCCGTCTGCAAGGCTCATACCGAGAACCGTGTCACCGGGCTGAAGAAGTGCAAAGTAAACGGCAAAGTTTGCTTGTGAGCCTGAGTGGGGCTGAACGTTTGCATATTCACAACCAAAAAGCTTTTTTGCTCTTTCAATAGCAAGGCTTTCGGCAATATCAACGTATTCGCAACCGCCGTAATATCTGCGTGAGGGGTAGCCCTCGGCATATTTATTGGTAAGAATACTACCGCTTGCAGCCATAACCGCCGCAGAAGCGTAGTTTTCACTTGCAATAAGCTCAATATTTCTGCTCTGACGAACCTGCTCCTTTTCGAATGCTTCAAAAAGCTCGGGGTCGTAAGACTTAAGAAGCTCAAAATCTTGTTCAAGATATGCGTTCATTTTAAACGTCCTCCTTGTTAAAACCAAAATCAATATAATAATACAATAAAACTAAGGATATTTCAACAAAAAAACAGAAGTTATTTTTTTAACACAAAACTTTGGTTAAATGGTCATAAATATCCCCTTTGGCATATGATTTTTTTGAATTTTTAATATTGCGTTAAGAAAAAATAATGGTATAATTATTATGAGTTAATATGAAAAGGTGATTTTATGGATATTTCTGAGCTCAAAAAGAAAATAATCGAAGCCAAAAAGGAAACAGGTACGGTCATTTTGGCACACACCTATCAGGAGCCCGACATAATCGACGTTGCGGATATTACGGGCGACAGCTTTTTCTTAAGCAAAAAGGCGGCGGAATTAAAGGCTGAAAGGGTGGTAATGTGCGGTGTTCGTTTTATGGCAGAAAGCGTTAAAATTCTTTCTCCCGAAACAGAAACCATTCTTCCCGTACCCTCGGCTACCTGCCCCATGGCGGAGCAGATTTTACCCGAGCGTGTGCGTAAATTCAAAGAGGAAAATCCCGAGGCTCAGGTGGTGGCGTATATCAATACAACCGCCGCATTAAAAGCCGAGTGCGACGTTTGTGTTACAAGCTCCTCTGCAATTAAAATTGTGGATAAAATTGATGCACCGAGCATACTTTTTATTCCTGACCAGCACCTTGGCTCCTTTGTGAAAGAGAAATTACCTCATAAAAACATCATTCTTTGGGACGGCTACTGTCCCGTACACGCTCAGCTTACCAAAGAGGACGTTATTGAATGTAAAAATGCACATCCAGATGCGGTGTTTGCGGTTCATCCCGAATCACCTGCAGAGGTTGTGGCACTTGCGGATATGGTGGGTGCTACAAGTGAAATTATAAATTATGCAAAGGCTCAGAAGGGCAAGGTTATTATCGGCACCGAGCGTGGTGTTGTGGACTACCTTGCAATTAACGAGGAAAACGGCGACAGATTTATTCAGTTAGCGCCCGAAAAGCTCTGTTGTGTGGATATGAAAAAAATATCCCTCGAGGACGTTTATAAGTCAATTGTCGGTGAAGCCGGTGAAAAAATCGAGCTTCCCGAGGATTTAAGAAAAAAAGCTCTTGTGAGCATAAACCGTATGTTGGAATTGGGGTAATAAAATGAACCTTTCCGAAATTAAAAAACAGTATACCGTGGTAATTGTGGGCAGTGGTCTTGCGGGACTTTATGCGGCTCTCAATTTTCCCGAGGACGTGGACGTGCTTATGCTTTCCAAAAAGGAAAGGCATCAGTCAAACAGCTCATTGGCTCAGGGCGGTGTTGCCTGTGTTCTTGATTTAGAGGACGACAGCTACGCCTTGCACATTGAGGACACCCTTATTGCAGGTGGCAGGGCAAACGACCTTGAGGCGGTAACACAGCTTGTTGAAGAGGGTCCCGGTGACGTGCTTAAAACCATTGAGTACGGTGTGGATTATGACCGATATGAAAATGGTGAGCTTGTAAAAACCCTTGAAGGCGGTCACTGTCGCAGAAGAATTGTGCACCATAAGGACACCTCCGGCAAAGAAATGGTGGACAAGCTGATGATTGCCGTTGAAAAATTGCCCAACGTAACTATTGCGGACGAAACCATGGTTACTTCAATGAACCGTATTAAAAACGGCTTTAAAATTGAAGTGATGAGCGGCGACGAGCATAAAACCGTTTATGCGGACTATTGCCTTTTAGCCTCGGGCGGTATCGGCAGGGTCTATAAATACACCACCAACCCTTCCGTTGCAACGGGTGACGGTATCCGCTTTGCCTACGAGATGGGTGCATCAATCAAAAATTTAAGCTACGTTCAGTTCCATCCCACCGCATTCAACGGTGCAAACCGTGAGCAGTTCCTTATAAGCGAAGCCGTAAGGGGCGAGGGGGCATACCTTCTTAACTGCAACAAGGAACGGTTTATGGACCGCTATGACCAACGTCTTGAACTTGCACCCCGTGACGTGGTTTCGCGCTCGGTTATTATGGAGTCCCGACGTCTTGGAAGCAACAATTTCTATCTTGATATCCGTTACAAGGGCGAGGAATTTATAAAGCACCGCTTCCCCGGTATTTATGCGGGCTGCTTAAGGCAGGGTGTGGATATTTCTAAGGACCTTATACCTGTTTTCCCATGTCAGCACTACCTTATGGGCGGTATTGAGGTTGACCTTAATGCACGTACAACACTTCCCCGATTATATGCGGCGGGTGAATGTGCTTGTACGGGTGTTCACGGCAAAAACCGACTTGCAAGTAATTCCCTTTTAGAGGCGCTTGTTTTTGGCAGAAAGGCTGCCGAGGATATTACAAGGTGCATTAATTCGGGATTCTATAAGGTGAGCGTTCCCAAAGAAGAAAAAGAGAGCGACAAAACAGGTGCTCCCCTTCCCAAGGGCACAAGAACGGAAATCCGCGATATTTTACAAAGAGCATACTTTGTAATCCCCGATGAGGGTGCCATTCATACGGGTAAAAAGCGAATTGAAAATATACTTAACAGACTTAAAAACGGCAAATTTGCCGTTACGGCGGACTATTGCGAGGCACTTTCACTTGCTACGGTTGCCTATATAATTCTTAAGGAGGTAGACAGATGATTTTACCTGATTTTTACGTAGATGATTTAATTAAAAATGCCGTTAAAGAGGATATTAACTACATAGACGTTGCTACAGATTATCTTCTTGATGAAAATGAAGTGAGCGAAGCAGTGTTTGTTGCAAAGGCGGACGGTATTCTTTGCGGTATTGATGCGGCAATGCGAGTGTTCGAGCTTCTTGACAACAGCTTCACCTGTGTTGTTCACAAAAAAGACGGTGACGAAATTAAGGCGGGTGACCTTATTGCCGAGCTTAAGGGTAAAACCGTTAAGCTTTTAAAGGGTGAAAGAACATCACTTAATATTATTCAGCATATGAGCGGTATCGCAACCCTCACAAATGAGTGTGTAAAGGAAACCATAGGCACAAGGGCAACCATTGCGGATACCCGCAAAACCCTTCCCGGTCTTCGTTCATTACAGAAATATGCGGTTACCTGTGGCGGTGGCAGAAACCACAGATACAACCTTTCGGATTGTGCAATGCTTAAGGATAACCACATTGACGCTAAGGGCGGCATTACCCCTGCGGTTAAGGCACTTCGTGAGAAAATCGGACACACGGTTAAAATTGAGGTTGAAACCCGTACCCTTGACGAGGTAAGAGAAGCACTTTCAGCCGGAGCAGACATTATAATGCTCGACAATATGTCAAACGAAACTATGGCAGAAGCTGTAAAGATCGTTGACGGTAAGGCGTTACTCGAAGCCTCGGGCAACCTTACAAAGGAAAGATTAAGAAGTGTGGCTCAGCTGGGTGTGGATATCCTTTCCATCGGCGCATTAACCCATTCCGTAACAGCATTTGATATTTCTATGAGAATGAAATGAGAAAAAAGCCCTTCGCAATTGCGAGGGGCTTTTTTCAACTAAGTTTGCCTTGCGGCAAGTGAAGTTACTACGTAGTGAAGTTGCAGAGCAGTGAAGTTTGCTAACGCAAGTGATTTCAATGGCAAACTTAACTTCACTTTTATTTTCAAATAAAAACTTCACTATGCTTTAGCAAAACTTCACTTTTTGTGCAACAAAAAACTTCACTTTCTTTCGGGCAGGGCAAGTCACAGCCCCTACGGTGGGGGCATCGTACTTTCATATATCACAAAAGACCACCGCAGGAAAACTGCGGTGGCAACTAATTACGTCAGTTCAAACTGACCTGTATATAATTTATAGTATTTGCCCTGTTGCTCAATAAGGGTGTCGTGGTCGCCTTTTTCAATAATTTCGCCGTTTTCAAGTACCATAATGGCGTTTGAATTGCGGACGGTTGAAAGTCTGTGGGCGATAACGAAAACTGTTTTGCCCTCCATAAGCGTATCCATACCCTTTTCGATAAGTCTTTCGGTACGGGTGTCGATGGAGCTTGTTGCCTCGTC
The DNA here is from genome assembly GCA_017550105.1 of Clostridia bacterium. Lineage (GTDB taxonomy): Bacteria > Bacillota > Clostridia > Oscillospirales > Acutalibacteraceae > DTU089. Next base: position 34,982 of record JAFYLQ010000001.1, read on the forward strand.
AAGAATAAGCACGGGCGGGTCGGCAACTGCCGCACGGGCAATGGCAAGTAACTGTCTTTGACCCTGTGAAAGGTTGGTGCCGTCACCTGTGAGCATTGTGTTATAGCCGTCGGGAAGTCGGGAAATAAAGCTATGAGCGTTGGCAATTTTTGCCGCCTTCACCACGTCCTCGTGGGTAGCGTCAAGCTTACCGTAGCGGATATTTTCCTCAACAGTACCTGTGAAAAGGTGGGTATCCTGTAAAACCATTGCAAGGGAACGACGCAAATCGTCCTTTTTGATTTTTTTGACGTTTATGCCGTCGTAGGTGATTTTACCCTCCTGAACGTCATAAAATCTGTTTATAAGGTTTGTGATTGTGGTTTTACCCGCACCGGTTGAGCCAACGAAGGCGATTTTCTGACCGGGCTTTGCATAAAGGGAGACGTTCTTAAGAACGGTCTTTTTGCCGTCGTATGAGAAGGTAACGTCGTGGAATCTTACGTCACCCTTAAGGAGCGTATAGGTAACGCTACCGTCTGCTGAGTGGGGGTGCTTCCAAGCCCACGTGCCCGTTCTTTCCTCTGCTTCGGTGATGTTGCCGTCTTCGTCAACTCTTGCATAAACAAGTGTAACGTAGCCGTCGTCCTCCTCGGGTGTGGAGTCGATTACGTCGAAGATTCTTTCGGCACCTGCAAGGGCGGCAAGAACACTGTTCATTTGCTGTGAAACCTGTGTAATGGGGTTTGAGAACTGACGTGTGTACTGAAGGAATGAGGCTAACGAGCCGATGGTGAGTGCACCCTGAAGACCGCCTAAGAATATACCTGCAGCGCCGTTCTGATATGCGCCTAAATCAAGAATAATAAAGGCGCCTAAAGCCGCAGAAAGAGCGAAGTTGATGTAAGAAATGTTACCCATAATGGGCATAAGAATACTTGCGAAGGTGTGTGCTTTGGTGGCGGCAACACGGTAGTTTTCGTTTATTTTAACAAAGTCATTTTTGGTTTCCTCCTCACGGCAGAAAACCTTTACAACCTTAAGACCCTCAATAAGCTCCTCGATGTAGCCGTTTACGCTACCAACCTCCATCTGCTGCTTGCGGAAGTACTTTGAGCTTCTGCCACCTATGAATTTGATTATCATAAGCATAATGAAAAGCATACCGATTATAAGGCAGGTGAGGGCGGGGCTGATGTAGAGCATCATAAGGAAAATGCCCACCGCCATAACGCCCGAGGAAATAACCTGAATAAGACCGTTGCTGATTGCTTCACGTATGGTATCAACGTCGTTTGTGAAGCGGCTCATTAATTCACCGTGGGTGTGAGTGTCAAAATATTTAATGGGTAAATCCTGCAAATGGTCAAAAAGGTCACGTCTTAAAAGGTTGAGTGTCTTCTGTGAAACGTTGAGCATAAGACGTGCGTGAAGGTACTGCGCCAAGGCTCCTGCACCGTATAAAACGGCAAGGATTACAAGATATTTTATAACGTTTGTTAAGTCCGTTGAGCCTGTTTCAACCAAAAGACCGATTTCGTTTATGATGGGTGTTAAAAAGTACGTTCCTGCAATGTTTGCAACGGAGGAAAACAGTACTAAAAATACAACAACCGCTAACAAGCCCTTGCTTTTTGCTACGTATGAAAGCAGTCTGCCCAATGTTTTGGCGGGGTTCTTGGGTTTTTCAAATTTCATTCTGGCACCGGGGCCACCCTGTGGCTGTGCCTTTACTTTTTTAGCCATATTTTCACTCCTTCCTTATTGTTCCATTTTGCTTTCCTGCTGTGAAAGGAAAACCTCTTTGTAAATTTCGTTTCGTTCAATAAGCTCCTCGTGGGTGCCGATGTCGTCAATTTTACCGTCGTCAAGAACGATTATCTTGTCGGCAAACTGTATGGAGTTAATTCGCTGGGCGATAATGATTTTTGTGGTTTCGGGTAAAAGGTTCTTCATTCCCTCACGGATTTTGCCGTCCGTTGCCGTGTCAACGGCACTTGTGGAGTCGTCAAGAATAAGAACCTTGGGCTTTTTGAGAATTGCTCGGGCAATACAAAGACGTTGCTTCTGACCGCCCGAAACGTTTACACCGCCCTGACCGAGGTCTGTATTATAGCCGTCAGGGAAGCTCATAACAAAATCGTCTGCCTGAGCGATTTTTGCCGCGGCACGTATTTCGTCAATTGTTGCATTTTCGTCACCCCAACGAAGATTGTCTTCAATTGTGCCCGTGAAAAGAAGGTTTGTCTGAAGCACCATTGAAACGGCGTTGCGAAGGGTGTTTAATTTGTAGTCCTTAACGTTTTTACCGCCGACTAAAACCTCGCCCTCGCTTACGTCGTAAAGACGGGGAATAAGCTGCACAAGTGACGTTTTTGCACTACCCGTACCGCCTAAAATACCAACGGTTTCGCCTGATTTTATAGTCAGGTTAATGTCCTTAAGAACGTTGTTTTCTGCCTGTTCACTGTATTTGAAGCAAACGCCCTTGAATTCAATGCTACCGTCCTTTACGGTTGCGGTTTCGTCACCGTTTTCATCCGTGATGTGGGATTTTTCGGTTAAAACCTCGTTGATACGTGACATTGAGGTTTTTGCCATAACGGACAGTACGAAAATCATCGACACAATCATAAGTGACATAAATATCTGCTGAATGTATGTGATGAAGCTCATAAGGTCGCCGAGATACATATTACCCTTAAGAATAAGACCGGCGCCAATCCAAAGAACAAGGATTATACAGCTGTATATTGAAGCCGCCATAATGGGGTTGTTGAGGATAATAAGCTTTTCGGCAAAGATTGATGCATTCTTAAGCTCGTCGTTTGAAATACGGAACTTTTCCTTTTCGTGCTTTGCACGTACAAATGCCTTAACAACACGTGCACCGATAAGGGTTTCCTGAATGGAGTTGTTGAGCTTGTCGTACTTCTTGAACATTTTTTCAAAACGCTTGTGTGCGAATGAACCGATAAGAAGAATAAGAGCAAACATAATGGGTGCTATTGCAAGGAAAACAAGGGATAGCTTTTTGTTAATGGTGAACGCCATATAAATTGCCATACCGAACATAAGGGGTGAGCGTATGAGCATACGCAAAGCCATCATAAACGCCATCTGAACCATATTGATGTCGGTGGTCATTCTTGTAATGAGTGAGCCCGTTGAGAACTTGTCAACGTTTGAGAAGGAGAAGTCCTGAATTTTATTGAAGATTCCCTTTCTGAGCTCTGCACCGAAGCCCATACCCGCCTTTGAAGCGAAGTAAGCGGCACTTGCACCGCAGGCAAGGGATATGAGGGATATGCCGAACATAAGAGCACCCAAAGCAAGTATAAGCTCCGTGCCCTGATATTTGTCAAAGCCCATTTTAATAAGAATGTCTGCAATGAAGCTCTCCTTTTCGGCAAGGGACTGACCACTTATGCCGCAGTCGATAATAACCGACATCAAAAGGGGAATGGTAACCTCTATAAGAACCTCAAAGATAATTGCCACAGGGGACATAATAGCATAGCCCGTGTACTTTTTTGCATAACGCAAAAGATTTTTAATCATTGTCAAAAGCCTCCTTGTTTAAAACCTTGCTTATCTCTTCCCGTGTCAGCTTTTCTGAATCCAGATTATTGTGAAGCCTTACGAGAAGCCTGTGAAGTGTTTCTCTTTCCTCGGGGGTAAAATCTCTGAACATCGCTTCGTCCGTTGCATCGCAGATTTTTCTGAATTCCATAAAGGCGTCCTTGCCCTTTTGTGTAACGCTCAGATGATTTTTACGTGAATCCGTCTCGTCGGGTGTTCGGGTGATGAGCCCTGCTTTTTCGATACGCTTTATGCTGACGGCAATGCTTGCGGCAGAAATATGCATAGCCTCTGCAAGTTCCTTTTGTGTACAGGCATCGTGCTGCAGAACATAATCTAAAATCATCGGTTGCCCGAAATAAAGCCCGACGCTTGAAGCGGATTTTGTTATTCTGTAACGGTGAATTGCAGAAATAGAAATCAGCTCACAAACCAGCTTTCGCAGTTCCATTTTTACGCTCCCTTCAAAAATAGTTAAACGTTTAAGTTAATGGTTAATATAATACCACTTTTCGGGGATTTATTTTTACAAAAAAGAAAAAAAGAGAGTCTTTTTATATATTTATTAAAATAAAATACAATGAGAATTTACTGCAAAATGCTGTTTGCTAAAAATTTTCACTTTCCTTTAGTCGATTTTACACATATCCTTTGTACAAAATAACCAATGAATCGGGTGTAAATTTATAATGTCTTTGAACAAAATATAATAAAAAATATTGAAATGAAAAAATAAATTTGTTATCATTATATTGATATATCATAAAATTTTGAGGGTGGTGGCAGAATGAAGAAGAAAACCGAGAATACAAACTATTCCGACTTCCCCTTGTACGTGTTTCATCAGGGACGTAACTTTAAGGCACAGGAGCTTTTAGGTGCCCACAGGGTGGAGGAAAATAAGTATGTGTTCAGGGTTTGGGCACCTCACGCAACGGCGGTTTATGTAGTGGGCGACTTTAACGGTTGGAACGAAGGGAACGCACCTATGTCAAAATTAAACGACGCGGGGGTGTGGGAAACTTACGTTGAAGGCGTTAAAAATTTTGACGCTTACAAATTTTTGATTTATACCCGTGACGGCGCAAAGCTTTATAAAGCGGACCCCTACGCATTCCACGCGGAGACAAGACCCGGTACAGCGTCAAAAATATTCAACAGTGAATATAAATGGCGTGATGGAAATTGGCTCAAAAAACGTAAACAGTCCTCCGTTTATAAATCACCCGTAAATATTTACGAGGTTCACTTAGGCTCGTGGCGTATTTACGAGGACGGCAATACCTTAAGTTACCGTGACCTTGCTAAGGAATTGGTAGAGTACGCGAAAAATATGGGATATACGCACATTGAGGTAATGCCCGTTGCGGAGCATCCCTTTGACGGGTCATGGGGTTATCAGGTTACGGGTTATTTTGCTCCTACCTCCCGTTACGGTACACCCGACGATTTCAAATACTTTGTTGATGAATGTCACAAGGCAGGTCTCGGGGTAATTGTTGACTGGGTACCTGCCCACTTCCCCAAGGATGCTCACGGTCTTGCAAGCTTCGACGGTGAAGCCTGTTACGAATATGCGGATGTGAAAAAGGGCGAACACCTTCAGTGGGGTACAAAGGTCTTTGATTACGGCAGAAACGAGGTTCAGAGCTTCCTTATATCAAACGCCTGTTTCTGGCTGGAGGAATACCACATTGACGGTCTGAGAGTGGATGCGGTAGCATCCATGCTCTATCTCGATTATGGCAGAGAGGACGGTCAATGGATTGCCAACGAAAATGGCGGTAACGAAAACCTTGAAGCTGTTGCCTTTATGAAGCTTCTTAACGAAACCGTTTTTAAAGAACACGGTGACGTTATGATGATAGCCGAGGAAAGCACCGCCTGGCCGATGGTTTCAAAGCCCGTGTTTATGGGTGGTCTCGGATATAACTTCAAGTGGAATATGGGTTGGATGAACGACATTCTCCGTTATTTTGCACTTGACGGATTTTTCAGAAAATATAATCACGATTTGATTACCTTCTCATTCTTCTACGCCTTCAGCGAGAACTTTGTGTTACCCATCTCCCACGACGAGGTGGTTCACGGCAAGGGCTCACTTATAAATAAAATGCCCGGTGATTATAACGAGAAGTTTGCAGGTGTCAGGGCCTTTTTGGGCTATATGTACGCTCACCCCGGTAAGAAGCTTTTATTTATGGGCTCCGAATTCGGTCAGTTTATTGAGTGGGACTATAAAAAGGGGCTTGATTGGTTGCTTCTTGATTATGATATGCACCGTTTATTGCAGGGCTACACCAAGGAGCTTAACAAGTTCTATAAAAAGAATGCACCAATGTGGCAGATAGATTACAGCTGGGAGGGCTTTAACTGGATAGTCAGCGACGATAATGCGAACTCCGTAATAGCCTTCGTCAGAAGTGATGAAAATGATGAAAAAATTGTTGCCGTTTGCAACTTCACACCGGTTTTAAGAGAGGATTATAAAATAGGTGTTCCCGAAGCGGACGGTTACGAAATAGTTTTCAATTCCGATGCTTCAAAATACGGCGGCTCGGGTGAAAGGCTTAAAAAGAGCTATAAGTTAAAGAACGGCGCTATGCACGGCTACGATAACTACATAGAGCTTAAGCTTCCGCCAATGAGCACCATCTACCTTAAGCAGAAGAAAAATAAAAAAGCTGATAATAATTAATTCATATAAATCGAAAGGAACGTGACAACAATGGCAAAAAAGACAGAATGTATTGCAATGCTTCTTGCAGGCGGTCAGGGCTCAAGACTGGGCGTTCTTACAAAAAACATTGCCAAGCCTGCCGTACCCTACGGCGGTAAGTACAGAATTATTGACTTCCCCCTTTCAAACTGTGTAAACTCAGGTATTTACACCGTGGGTGTTCTTACACAGTACCAGCCCCTCGAACTTAACGAGTATCTCGGTAACGGCGGTCCCTGGGACCTTGACAGAGCAAACGGCGGCGTTCATATCCTTTCACCCTATCAGCAGATAGAGGGTACGGAGTGGTATAAGGGTACCGCTAATGCGATTTATCAGAATATTCACTTTATTGACAGATATAACCCCGAATACGTAGCAATTCTTTCAGGTGACCACATCTACAAAATGGACTACGCTAAAATGCTTCAGTACCATAAGGAAAAGGATGCGGCTTGTACAATTGCTATGCTTGAGGTTCCGTGGGAGGAGGCTTCACGCTTCGGTCTTATGTTCACCGATGACGATGGCAGAATTACCGCATTTGAAGAGAAGCCCAAGAACCCCAAGAGCAACAAGGCTTCAATGGGTGTTTATATGTTCACATGGTCAAAGCTTCGTCAGTATCTTATTGACGACGAAAACGACCCCGATTCATCAAACGACTTCGGTAAAAACGTTATTCCCGCAATGCACGAGGCAGGCGAAAGACTTTTCGCTTACGGCTTCGACGGTTATTGGAAGGACGTTGGTACAATCGACTCCCTTTGGGAAGCAAACCTTGACCTGCTTAATCCCAAGGCAAACATCGATTTAAGCGACCCCTCATGGAAGATTTACGGCAGAGGTAACGCTACTGCTCCTCAGTACGTATCAGACAAGGCACGGATTGAAAATTCAATTGCTTCGGCAGGTTGTGAAATTGAAGGTAAGATTGACTATTCAATTCTTTTCTCCGACGTTACTGTTGAAGAGGGCGCATTCGTTGATTATTCAATCGTTATGCCCGGTGCAGTTATTAAAAAGGGTGCGGTTGTTCAATACGCAATGGTTGCGGAGAATGCCGTTATTGAAGAAGGTGCCGTAGTTGGTGAAAACCCCGAAAAATGCGACAACCTTGAAAACTGGGGCGTTAGCGTTGTTGGTGCCGGTGTTACTGTCGGCAAAAATGCAAAGGTTAAAGCACAGTCAATGATTTCAGAAGATGTTAAGGAGGGCGAAACAGTATGATGCCGAAAAACGTACTCGGAATTGTTTACTCAAATTCCTATGATTCAAGCCTTGGTGCACTTACAGCAAGACGTACAATGGGTTCAGTACCCTTTGGGGGCAGATACCGTCTTATTGACTTCCCTCTTTCAAACCTTGTAAACTGCGGTGTTACAAAGGTTGGCGTTATTGCAAACGGTAACTTCCGCTCGCTTATGGACCACGTGGGAAGCGGCAGACCCTGGGACCTTTCAAGAAAGGTTGACGGCCTTACATTACTTCCTCCCTTTACACCTGCGGCAGTTGAAGCCACTAACAGAATCGACTCTTTAAGCAGAATAATGGACTTTATTTCCCACTCAAAGCAGGAATACGTGCTCCTTATGGACTCAAACTTTGTGTGCAACACAGATTTGTCAAAGCTTTTCGATTTCCATTCAAAGAAGAATGCAGACATTACAATCGCTTATTGCACAGGCACACTTCCCAAGCTCAATAACATTGCAGTTCTTGACGTGAACGAGGATGCAAAGGTTACTAACATCGGTATTGACGTTAAAACCGCTTCGGACGTTAACTATTCTGCAAACATTATTCTTGTAAGAAAGGCCCTTCTTGAAAGACTTATCGGCGACGCTCAGAGCTACGCTTACCAGAGCTTTGAAAAGGACATTCTTCAGAAAAACGTTGCTACACTTAATATTTACGGCTACAAGCTTTCTGAATGGAACTGCACAATCGACAGTATGAACACATATTTTGAGGCTAATATGAAGCTTCTTGAAAAGGCTAACAGAAAAGAGCTTTTCAATGATGAGGCTCCCGTATATACAAAGGTTCGTAACGATATGCCCGTTGTTTACGGCATTACCTCAAACTGCAAAAACTCGCTTATTGCCGACGGTTGCCAGATAGAGGGTACAGTTAAAAACAGTATCGTTTTCCGTGGTGCAAGAGTTGCAAAGGGTGCAGTTGTTGAAAACTCAATCCTTATGCAGGACGCCTTCGTTGGTGAGGATGCAAAGCTTAACTGTGTTGTTATGGACAAAAATACGGTTATCACTCCCAAAAAGGTTCTTTCAGGTGACAAGAGCTATCCCTTGTTCGTAGGTAAGGAAATCGTTATTTAAGGAGGAGAAATAAAATGAAGGTTTTATATGCTGCAAGTGAAGCGTTACCCTTTATCGCCAGCGGTGGTTTAGGTGACGTTGCGGGTTCATTGCCCCAGGCACTCAGAAAAAGACTTATAGGTGCTCGTGTGGTTATGCCCCTTTACGATAATATTAAGCAAGAGCTTAAGGATTCAATGAAATTTATTACAAATATTTCCGTGCCCGTTGCCTGGCGTAGGCAGTATTGCGGAATATTTGAGGCAAGAGCCGGTGGTGTAATCTATTATCTTCTTGATAATCAGTATTACTTCAAAAGGGATTCTCTTTACGGCTTCTATGACGATGCGGAGCGCTTCGCATTCTTCTCAAGAGCGATTCTTGAGATTATTCCCCATATCGGCTTCAAGCCCGACATTATCCATTGTAATGACTGGCAGACTGCATTGACACCCGTTTATTACAGCACAATGTATGCGGATAAGCCCGGTTATGAGAACATCAAGACTGTTTTCACAATTCATAACATTCAGTATCAGGGTGTTTACGGTGAGGAGCTTCTTGATAACGTTGTGGGCATTAACCACGCTCACAAAAACCTGCTTGAATATGACGGCACGGTTAACCTTATGAAGGGTGCTATTGAGTGCGCTAATCAGGTTACAACCGTTAGCCCCTCTTACGCTAAGGAAATTCTTGACCCTTGGTATTCCCACGGTCTTGACACAATCCTTAAAGAGCGTAGCTTCAAGCTCAGGGGTATTCTTAACGGTATTGACGTTATTAACTACGACCCCGAAACCGACAAGGATATTTTCAAAAACTACAATTCCGAAAATATCCGCGGAAAATACGCTAATAAAACAGAACTCCAGAAGCTTTTAGGGCTTCCGGAGAAGAGTGATACTCCCGTTATGGGTATGGTTACAAGGCTTGTTTCACACAAGGGTCTTGACCTTTGCAAGGCTATTCTTGACGAGCTTCTTGCAACAACGGATATTCAGCTTGTGGTTCTTGGCTCGGGCGATTATCAGTATGAGGAATTCTTCCGTGGCCTTGCGGCTCGTTATCCCGAGCAGGTTGGCTTGTGCTTAGGCTTCATTCCCGACCTTGCACGAAAAATATATGCAGGTAGCGACCTGTTCCTTATGCCCTCAAAGAGTGAGCCCTGCGGTCTTTCACAGATGGTGGCTCTTCGTTACGGCACAATCCCCATTGTTCGTGAAACAGGTGGTCTTCGCGACTCCGTTCGTGACAGTGGTGACGGCGAGGGTAACGGCTTCGTATTCTCAAGCTACAACGCTCACGATATGCTCCACGCTATCAGAAGAGCTTGTGAGGGCTATGAGGATAAAGAGGGTTGGCAGATTCTTGTTAAACGTGCTATGGACAGCGACAACAGCTGGGGTAAATCCGCCAACGAATATATAAGAATGTATAAGGAAGTTCTTAAGGGTTAAAGGTTACCCGAGGTTTTTCTTATAATATTTTCTATACCTTTAATGACGGCCTCGATGCTTTTTGGTTCGGGGCCGCCGTATCGTCTTGCATTAACAGTTTTTTCGGGGAAATCGTTAAGATATGACTCGGTCAGTGCAAGAGATGCGTATTGTGCATTTTTGGGCGAAATTGTAAACCAACGCTTTGGTATATAGCCCTTTTGTGCAGCGGCAAAAAGAATACGGTACAAGGTAATGGCATACAGAATATCTGCGGATTCACCCGCCTGTGAGGAACCTGCGTTCATTCTTTCGTGGGTCATAATAGCGGCACGGTAAATTGAACGGGTGTTGAATATGGAGTCCTCGTCACGGTCCTCAAGAGTGTTTGAGTCAAGACCCGTACGGCTCTGGGTTCTGCCGAGAATATAGTCGGTGGTAACTCCGTAGTAATCCGCAACCTTACATAAAAAGTCCATATTAAATTCACGTATACCCTTTTCGTAATGGGATAAAAGAGCCTGAGAAACCCCTAATTCAAGGGCGGCAACCTTCTGGCTAATGCCTTTTTCGGTTCTCAGTTCAACGAGCTTTTCGGAATAATTTGCCATTATCTAACACCTCATTATACAGATTGTATAATATATTACACTATCTTTCAGGAGAATGCAATGAAAACTTACACAGTTCATTTAATAAGACACGCTCTTACCAAGGGAAACCTTGAGGGTCGTTACATAGGTCAGACCGACGAGGAGCTTTGCCGAGAGGGAATTGAACAGCTTGAAAAAATGAAAGCGGACTATGATTACCCCTATCCCGAGGTCGTTTTTACAAGCACCTTAAAGCGTTGTGTACAGACCGCTAAAATCTTGTATCCCGATAAAACCCCCGTTGAAATGAGGGGCTTTGAGGAATGCGATTTCGGTGAGTTTGAGGGTCATACCGCCGATGAATTAAAGCCATACGAGGAATTCAGTCAGTGGCTTGCAGGCGGCGAGGACGCTAAGCCCCTTAATGGCGAAAGCAACAGTGAGTTTGCCACAAGGGTGTGCGATTGCTTTATTAAAACCGTTGACGGTCTTATAAAAACAGGTATGGGCAGTGCCGCCATAATTACCCATGGTGGCGTTATAATGTCAATACTTGCAGCATTCGGCTTACCCGAAATGCCCATGACCGAGTGGCTTTGCCCGTCAGGTTGCGGTTATACAATTCGTATAACTCCCTCATTGTGGAGCAGAATGAAAAAGTTTGAGGTAATAAACGAGGTTCCCGCAGAGCCTCTTACTGCGGCTCAGGAGGAGCGTCTTTGGGACTATTACAGTGAGCTTCCCGAGGATGATGATTGGGATATTGAAGGTGATTTAAGTGTCTGATTATAAAATTTTTGCAAACCACGCCCATCTTTTTCCAAAAAACACAAAGCCCAATGGTGACATTGATTGCTTAAAGGCTTTGCTTAATGAATGTGAAATTGAGGGTTGTGTGTGCTTTTCACCCTTCTGGCATCAGATGGATATGTACGCTCACACAACGGGTCAGAATCCTTGTGAGTGGACGGCAAATGCTCTTAAAAACGAGCCCGAGCTTGTGGGCTTCGGTACCATTAATTTTGACGCCACTGACCTTAAGGAGCAGGTTAAGAGAATCAAGGATTTAGGTCTTAAGGGCATAAAAATTCACCCTGCGGCACAAGAGGTAAACATTGCAGGCAAGGAGCTTTTTGAGGTTTACGAGGAGGCTCAGGAGCAGAACCTGTTCCTGTCATTCCACACGGGACTTCATTGGCACAGAATAGCGGATTATCAGATGCTTTTGTTTGACGAGGTTGCCTACAATTTTCCCAAGCTTCGCTTCAGTATGGAGCATATGGGCGGCTACAGCTTCTTCAGAGAGGCGCTTCTTGTTATGAACAATAATTCCCGCAATGAAATTCAGAACACCTTTGCAGGGTGGACGAGCATTGCTATGGAAACGGATGCTTTAGGTAACGAGCGTCAGGGTGCCTGGTCACTTACGGACGACGACCTTTGCACACTTATTCATCAGACGGGTCACGAGCGTAGCATCTTCGGTCTTGATTTTCCCTATAAGGGAATTCCCGAAACAAAAGCCGCAATAGAGCGTATAAAAAATCTTCCCATAACCGAGGAGGCTAAAAAGGGTATATTGGGTGATAATCTGAGAAGAATATTATCTGTATAAAGCAGAAAAAGGAATTGAATTTGATGATTATAGATTTTCATACCCATGCTTTCCCTGAAAAAATAGCGGAAATGGCAATTGAAAAGCTGAGCTTCACTTCGGGTGGACTTATACCCCAGACCAACGGCACCATAGACAGTCTTAAATCACTTATGAAAAAAGACGGTGTTGATAAGAGTGTTGCTCTTGCGATTGCGACAAATGAAAAGCAACAGACTGCGGTTAATGATTTCATTGCATCACAAAATTGTGACGAAATAATACCTTTTGGGTCTGTGTATCCTCACGCAGAAAATGCCATTGAGGAATTGGAGCGTATTCATTCAATGGGATTAAAGGGTATTAAGCTTCATCCCGAATATCAGCAATTTTTTGTGGATGATGAAAAAATGAAACCACTTTATAAAAGGATATCGGAGTTAGGTTTAATAGTTCTTTTTCATGCAGGGGAGGATTTCGGCTATCCTGCACCATACCACGCGACACCCGAGCGTCTGAGAAAAGCGGCAAAGTGGATTGATACACCAATGATTTGTGCCCATTGGGGCTCTGCCAATATGGGCGAGGATGTTTTAAAATACCTTTGCGATATACCCGTTTATTTCGATACCGCCTTTGGCTACGGTACAATGCCTAAGGATAGAGCTCAACGTATTTTGGATAAAAAGGGAGCGGACTATATTCTTTTTGGCTCCGATTGTCCGTGGCATGCCCCCTCGTGGGAAATACGCTTGATTGAAAGCCTTGATATCTCCCAAGGTGACAAGGAAAAAATTTATCACCTGAATGCAGAGAAATTGTTAGGAATATAAAAAAATCGGTTAAGTCTGTTGTGGGCTTAACCGATTTTTTATTATGCTTTAAATATAAAAAATTTGTATATATCAACTTCCAAGACGTCAGCAATTTTAAAAAGTAAGTCCAAAGAAACACCTACTGCGGCACGTTCGATTTTACTTAAATGTGTTTGGTCGATATCTACTTTTTCTGCAAGTGCTTCTTGTGTGTAATTTTTTAATCTTCTGTAAAAGGCGATGTTTAATCCTATCATTTTATATTCGTTATAAAATTGTTTATCCATTGCAATCATCTCTTTAAATTAATTATGATTTTATTATACCCATATTTGACGCAAGATTTTAGAGCCTTAAAAGACAGTTTTATGTATTGACATTGCATAAAAATTGTGCTACACTGAATTTGTCGAATGGTGGGATAATATGTTTGCCGAAGAGTTGAGAAAACAAAGAGAAAGATGCGGTTTTTCGCAAGAAGAGGTTGAGGAAATACTTGCTCTTAAAAAGGGTACGGTAAATAAATGGGAAACAGGCAAAAAAGAACCTAACCTTAATACTCTTGTACTTATTTCAAATTTATTTTTATGTACAACCGACACTTTACTCGGGAAGAAAAAATTTGACTGCAGGAAAGAGGATTTATATGGAACAAATAATAAATAAAGGTTGTGTTGTAACAGATACAGGAAAGTATGAACGCTATGCTGTAAAAACTCATTTTGTGAACGAGGGCGAAAATTATTTTGAAATTTTTCAAAAATATGTCGTTCCGTTTGCAAAAGAAGATGATATTGTTCTTTGTGGTGAAAAGGTTGTTGCACTTTGCCAGAATAGAATTGTAAGAAAAAGCGAAATGAAGCTTTCCTTTGCGGCAAAGTTTTTATCAAAATTTGCTTCTGTATCTTCTACAGGTATCGGTGTGAACGAACCATATAAAATGCAGTTTGCAATTGATACAGTTGGTTTGCCTAAGGTTGTTTATGCATCTGTTGCAGCAGGCATAGGTAAAGTGTTTAGAAAAAAAGGTGTATTTTATGAAATCGTCGGTATTGAAGTGAGTGGACTTGATGGTTTTTACGGAAACGTATGGGAAAAATACGGGGAAATGGGTATTCTTATTCCTGAAAAGCCGAAAGAGTTCTGTGAGGAATTATATAATAAATTTAACATAAAAACAGTGATTGTGGATGCAAATGATATAGGACAGGAAGTGCTGGGTAAAACTAATAAAATAGAGTTGACTGATAAACAAATAGTTGAAATGATAAGGGATAACCCGGCAGGACAAGGCAGAGAATGCACACCGTTTATAGTTGTGAGAAAAATGTAGAGTAAAAAACAGTCGAAATGAAAAAATTCATCTCGACTGTTTTTTTATTTTATAACCTTATAAATCAACGGCTCTTTGGGTGGCTCGTTTTCTGAAAATTCAAGAGCTTCAAGGAAGCGCTTTTCTGCATTTTCAAAGGAGCTTTTGTTACAGGAGTAAAGAGTTGCCAAAAGGTCGCCCTTGTTTATTTTATCCCCTGTTTTTTTATTAAGGATGATACCTGCGCTCATATCAATGGTATCGTCCTTTTTTTCACGCCCTGCACCTAAAATTACTGCACAAACGCCGATTTTTTCTGCATCGGCACTTAAAATATAGCCGTCGCAGGGAGCGGTTATTTCGTAGGAATGGTCCGCTTTTTTGAATACAGGGTCGGGTGTCACGGAGCCCTGAGCCACAATCCACTCCTTGAATTTTGCCAAAGCCTTTTTAGTGTAAAGGGCATCCTCAGTAAGCCTTCGTGCGGCCTCGGCACTGATGTTTTTAGTAACGGATACTAGCTGAGTCGCAAGTGCAAGGCAAACCTCTTTTAAATCCTCGGGGCCCTCACCGTTTAGAACCTCAAGAGCCTCCTGAACCTCAAGGGCATTACCTATATTGTTGCCCAAGGGTCTGTTCATATTGGTAATAAGTGCGGTTGTATTTCTGGCGCAGGCCTTACCTATTTTAACCATTTCTTTTGCAAGACCTTCTGCATCCTCGGGGGTTTTCATAAATGCGCCCGAGCCGTATTTTACGTCCAGAACAATATTTTTAGAGCCTGCCGCAAGTTTTTTTGACATAATGCTTGATGCAATCAGGGGCATACTGTCAACTGTTGCCGTAACGTCACGAAGAGCGTAAAGCTTTTTGTCCGCAGGGGTAAGGTTACCCGTCTGACCAACAACGGCAATGCCGATTTTTTCAACCTGACTGAAAAATTCTTCGGGCGAAAGTGCCGTGTTAAAGCCCTCTATGGATTCTAATTTATCAATGGTACCGCCTGTGTGACCCAAACCCCGACCGCTCATTTTAGCCATAACACAACCAAGGGATGCGCAAATGGGTGCCACTATAAGGGTGGTTTTGTCACCTACACCGCCCGTGCTGTGTTTATCCGCAGTAAGAGTGCCGAAGCGTGAAAGGTCAACGGTGTCACCTGAATTTGCCATTGCCATGGTAAGGTTAGCGGTTTCCTCCTCGGTCATACCCTTATAAAACACCGCCATACAAAAAGCGGATGCCTGATAATCGGGAATTGTGCCGTCAACGTAGCCCTTTATAAAAAAATCTATTTCCTCTTTAGTTAAAGAAAAGCCGTCACGCTTTTTTTTGATAACGTCGTACATTCTCATAAAATTACCTCACGTTTTCGGGTGAAAATGAATAGGGGAGCAGGTCTTTTAAGGTGACAACCTTAAAATCATTTTCGCTTTCGCCTAAAACAATCTGAAAATTATCATCACAAAACTCTCGTAAAACCTGACGGCAAACACCGCAAGGGGCAAAAATACCGTTAACGTTACCGTCTTTTTCGCCAACAACGGCAATTTTTAAAAAGTCTCTTTCGCCCTCGTTTACGGCTTTAAAAATTGCAACTCTTTCGGCACAAATAGTGGGTGAAAAAGCGGCATTTTCAATGTTGGCACCTGTAAAGACCCTGCCGTTTTTACAAAGGAGCGCCGCACCCACCTTGCAATTTGAGTAAGGTGAGTAGGATTTTTCCATTTCTTTTATTGCTATTGAAAGTAATTCCTTATCAGTCATAAAATCACGCTTTCAAAAGATTTTTAACTTGTTGTGAAATATAATCAAAGCCCTCGATAGTACCCTTATTTTCGGGTTCAATATTTTTTGAATAAAGTATAAAGGGCACGTATTCACGAGTATGGTCGGTACCCTTGAAGCCGGGGTCACAACCGTGGTCGGCGGTAATAATAAGAGCGTCGTCGGACTTCATATTGTTAATAAAAGTACCGAGCCATTTGTCAAATTCCGTGAATGCCCTTGCGTAGCCGTTGGTATCATTACGGTGACCGTAAACCATATCAAAGTCCACAAGATTAATAAAGCAAAGTCCGTTGAAATCCTTGCTTTGGTATTCTGAGGTTTTGTTCATTCCGTCCGTATTGTTTTTTGTGTAGGTGTATTCCGTAATACCCTTACCTGCAAAAATATCGTTGATTTTGCCCACGGCAATAACGTCAAAGCCCTCGGCTTTTAATTCGTCAAGCACAGTTTCCTTCGGAGGTTCAAGTGAAAAATCGTGACGGTTTGCGGTTCTTTTAAAGGGGTATTTGCCCTCAAAGGGTCGGGCAATTACTCTGCCGATGCCCCATTCACCAACCAACATTTCACGGGCAATTCGGCAGTAATTATACAATTGCTCAGTAGGTACTATATCCTCGTGAGCGGCTATCTGAAAAACGCTGTCCGCAGAGGTGTACACAATAAGTGCGCCACTTTCAAGGTGCTCGTTACCGTAGTCCTTTATAACCTCGGTGCCCGAATAGGTTTTGTTGCAAATAACCCTGCGACCCGTTCGTTTTTCGAACTCACTAATTAAATCATCGGGGAAGCCGTTGGGGAAGGTGGGCAAGGGCTTTTGGGATATAACCCCTGCAATTTCCCAATGACCGATTGTTGTGTCCTTACCTTTTGAGATTTCCTTAAGCCTTGCAACCCTTGATTTTAACGTGCCTTCACCAAGAAAGGAAAGCCCGTCAATATGGGTGTAGCCCAAGGAACGAAGGGTATTAATATTAAATTCAGGTGAATTTGAAATGGTGCGGATTGTGCTGCAGCCTTCATCACCGAAATATGCCGAATCAGGCGCTTCGCCGATGCCACAGCTATCCAGAACTATAAGAAAAACTCTTTTGAATTTATCCATTTAAGCTTACCGCCGTTTCAAGTGAAAGTTTCATCATATCAGTAAAGGTGTTCTGTCTTTCCTCTGCAGAAAGACCTTCGCCTGTTAAAAGGTGGTCGGAAACCGTGAGAATTGCAAGAGCATTTTTGCCCGAGCGTGCCGCATTCATATAAAGGGCGGCGGCTTCCATTTCAACACCTAAAACACCCATTTTACCCCATAAAGCGGTGGGTGTCATATTATCGGGAACGTCACTTAAATCGTTGTAAAAAATATCTGATGAAAGCACGTTGCCCACACAATATTGAAGCTTTAATTCGTCCGCTTTGTCAACTGCGGTTTTAAGAAGCTTAAAGTCTGCAATGGGAGAAAAGGTGCCCGGTAGATTAAAGGTGTGAGCATAGCTTGAGTCCGTACAAGCACCCTGAGCGATGATGATATCACGAACCCTTACCTTTTCGCTCATACCGCCTGCAGAGCCTACTCGGATAATATTATCCACGTCAAAGAAATTAAAAAGCTCGTGGGAGTAAATGCCGATTGAGGGCATACCCATACCCGAAGCCATAACCGAAACGGGCGTACCCTTATAGGTACCCGTATAGCCGTGAATGCCACGGACGTTATTGACTAATTTTGCGTTTTCAAGAAAATTTTCTGCGATGAATTTTGCTCTTAAGGGGTCACCGGGCATAAGCACGGTTTTGGCAAAATCCAACGGTGTCGCATTAATATGTGGTGTGGGGTAGTTTTTCATAGTTGGTCCTCCGATAGAGATTTTTTGTGTCTTTATATCTAAAAGAGTGATGTTTAAAATCACTTGCGAAGCAAACATCACTGCTTGCAACATCACTACGAAGTAACATCACTTGACGTAAGGGAAACATCACAATTTTAATTATTCTTCTTAGCAGTGGTTATGCTTTTTACGAGCATACGATGAATAACTCCGCAATCCTGCAATATAGAATCTTTAGTTTTCTCATCAATACAACTAACTCCAAACAGAATATCAATCCAATATTCCGTTTCTACACACTCTTTAAGTGCAATTTGCATTTTGTTTATAAAATCGGCTTTACTGGCGCCATAATTAGCTTCATATATATTGGCACCAATAGATGTTGCGCTCTTGGTTATCTGATTTATTAAAACTCCACGTCCTTTTCGTGAGTCTATGTTATCGCACATTTCTATCACATCAATTGCAAATTTTCTTGATCTCGTCCTGAGTTCAGATTCTTTCATAATTACACTCCTTTGTGATGTTGTGCTGAAGCACAGTGAAGTTATGCTAAGGCATAGTGATGTTTTTATCCACGGATAAAAGTGATGTTAAGTTTGCCCTTAAAATCACTTGCGAAGCAAACATCACTGCTTGCAACATCACTACGAAGTAACATCACTTGACGTAAGGCAAACTTAGTTATATTCTATACATCGTATACATATTAGCATAAATGCCGTTTTTCTGTGTCAATTCCTCGTGGGTGCCGCTTTCGGCAATGCCGTCCTTGGTAATTACAAGAATTTTATCTGCATTTTTAATAGTCGTAAGTCTGTGGGCAACGGTGATGGTTGTTCTGCCCTGTGCAAGGCGTTCAAGGGATTGCTGAACAAGGAACTCGCTTTCGTTATCAAGGGCGCTTGTAGCCTCGTCAAGTATAAGTATTTTCGGGTTTTTAAGGAATACTCTTGCAATACTGATTCGTTGCTTCTGACCGCCCGAAAGCTTAACACCTCGTTCGCCGACGTAGGTGTCAAAGCCGTTGGGAAGATTATCAATAAAATCCTCTGCACCTGCAAGACGAGCCGCCTGACGGATTTCCTCTTCAGTAGCACCGGGCTTACCGTATTCAATATTTTCCCTTACCGTGCCCGAGAAAAGGTAAACGTCCTGTTGCACAACGCCGATATTTTCACGAAGTGATTTAAGCGTTACGTCACGTATATCGGTGCCGTCAATTTTTATGCTTCCTTCGGTGATTTCATAAAAACGGGGAATAAGGTTGCAAATTGTGGTTTTACCGCCACCCGAGGGTCCCACAAGGGCAAAGCTTTCGCCGCTACCGATGTTAAGATTTATGCGGTTTAAAATTTCCTCGGTATCATCAGAATATTTAAAGGTTACGTTGTCAAAATCAATTCTGCCCTCGGTAACCTCAAGGGGAACGGCATTTTTCTTGTCCTTAATATCGGGGTCGATATCCATAATATCCGCAAAACGCTCAATACCCGTCATACCACGCTGGAACTGTTCAACAAAGTCCACAAGCTTTCTGATTGCGGTAAGGAGCATTGCCGCATACATAAGGTATGCAACGTAGTCGGGGGCAGAAATTCTTTCGTTAAGAATGAAAAATGCACCGATTACTGCCACAACAATGTACATTATGCCCTCAAAAACTCTGTTTACAGAGCTGTATGAGCCCATAAATTTGTACATTACCGCTTTAATATCGAGGAACTTTTCGTTTCCGTGCTTGAATTTATTTTCCTCTATATTTTCATTGGCAAAGGATTTAACAACCCTTACACCCAGAAGGCTGTCTTCAATCTGTGCGTTTAATTCACCAAGTGTCACACGGCTTTCGCGCATACTGTCCTTCATTCGTGTTTTAAAATATTTAAGACACACAGCCATTAAGGGGATAACTGCGAACATTATAAGCGTAAGGAAAATATCCATTCTTGCAAGGATTATGAAGGATACAACAATTTTAACTCCCGCTATAAAGAATTCCTCAGGGCAATGGTGTGCAAACTCCGTAACGTCAAAAAGGTCACTTGTAAAGCGGGACATTATTGTGCCCACCTTGGTTTCGTCGTAGTAGGAGTAGGGTAGCTTGTGAAGATGCTCGAACATATCACGGCGCATATCCGTTTCCATCTTGGTGCCCATAATGTGACCCACCGACGCCATATAATAGTTGGCAATAGCATCAATTATACGTAAGGCGATGTAAATACCGCCCATTGTCAGTATGGTTCTTGCAGTAAGCAAAGCGATGTTTTCAATCGCCGTGTCCGTAATGTGGCGGACAAAAAGAGGCAAAATCAATTCGCATATTGTGGTTAATGCCGCACAGAAAAGGTCAAGAAACAACGTTTTAACGTGGGGCTTATAGTAGGGTAAAAATCGCTTAATTAACTTAGCGTTGCCTGATTTGTTTTTGTTTTTCATATTAACTCCTAAAGAACAAACTTATACAAATATATGTTATCACAAAATACAAATCTGTTCAATAAACTTATTATATATTACACAATTGATTTGACTTTTTTTGAGTGCTATAATTAAGAAAAATCAAAGAATAACAGGTGGTTTTATGAAAATTATAAAAATCGGTATATTCGGTGCAGGCCGCGGTGGCACGTTTATTGATAATATCGTCAATAACCACGGCGAGGTTGTTGCCCTTTGCGACAAAAGGGTTGAAGCAATGGAGGAAGTTGCGGCGGAAATGGAAAATAAACCCGCTATGTATACGGATTTTGAGGAATTCTTAAACCACGATATGGATGCGGTTTTTCTTGCAAATTACTTCCACGAGCACGCCGGATACGCCATTCGTTGCCTTGAAAAGGACCTGAACGTTATTTCGGAATGTGTCAGCAACGGCACTATGGCAGAGGGCGTAGCGTTAGTAAGAGCCGCAAAAAAGAGCAAGGGCATTTATATGCTTTCGGAAAATTACCCCTATATGATTTTTAATCAGGAAATGCGAAGGGTTTACGAAAGCGGTGCTTTGGGCAAGGTGCTTTTTGCCGAGGGCGAGTACAATCACCCGTTTAATCTTGACGATTTGGAATACCACAGACCCTTACGTCCCCATCCCGACCATTGGCGTAATTTCCTGCCCCGTTCATATTATATTACCCACTCGTTGGCACCCCTTATGTATATTACGGGCTCTTTCCCCGTAAGGGTTTCGGCAATGCCTGTTTTTGAGCCCTTTAATGAATACAAGCACGTGGGCTCGGTAGTGGGTGACAGAGCAACAATTATCACCTGCCTTAACGACGATAATTCCGTTTTCCGTGTAACGGGCTGTGCCGCCTTCGGTGCTCACGAAAACTCATACCGAGTGTGTGGCACCAAGGGTCAGATTGAAAACTTAAGAGGTATGGGCGACAAGGTGATGCTACGCTTCAACGATTGGGAAAAGCCCGAGGGCTACGAGAACGACAACCTTTACGAGCCCCAATGGAGCCTTGAGGATAAAGAACTTGCGGAAAAAGCAGGGCACGGCGGCGGTGATTTCTTTGTAATTAAAGAATTTTTTGACTGCATCCGTGAAAACAGGAGACCTCAGTTTGACGAGCATTTTGCAACAATCTGCTCATCCGTTGCAATTTTAAGTCACCGCAGTGCATTAGAAAAGGG
This sequence comes from Clostridia bacterium, assembly GCA_017550105.1. GTDB lineage: Bacteria > Bacillota > Clostridia > Oscillospirales > Acutalibacteraceae > DTU089. Next base: position 56,592 of record JAFYLQ010000001.1, read on the forward strand.
TATACCTTACGATATACCCGATTTTCGCAATGAAGAGGATTGCGTTAAATATGAAAATGATTTCAGCACACCCATTCCGGGTAGTGACGGCAAAAAGCCCGATATGCCCTGTTGCTCACATCCTGATTATAAGCCGAGTTCTGAGCAATTTGAAGCGTATCTTGAAATGTTAAAGTAAATGACTTGTGTCATTAAGGAATTTTAATTTGGTTTTAATAACACCGTCTTCCTTAAGGTAATTGACTAAGGTAACCCCCGTGTTAAGATGTGAAAAATTAAAGTTCTCTTTAAAGGGAAAGTCGAGAGCCGCAAGGACCAAATAGGAGTTAAAGGTGCCGTGTGCCACAAGCACAATTGTTGAACCAAAATCGTTTTCTGATTTGATTTTATTGATGACGCTTTTTGCACGATTGTAAGCAATTTCATCATTTTCAAACCCCAAAGCTTTACGGGGAAGTATAGTGGCATCGGGAATGACCTTAAGTAAATCAGTGTCGGGCAAGCCCGTGTATTCAGGGTCAGTTCCCTTTTCAAGAAGTGAACAGTCAATTATAACGGGCACGTCCTTATGGTGATTTTTAATTGCCCCTGCGGTTTTCACCGCTCTTATAAGAGGACTTGTGTAGATTTTATCTATTTTTTCATTTTTAAATCTTGCGCCTAAAAGGTCAGCCTGATTTTCACCGTTGGGCGTAAGGTCGGTTTCCGTAAAGCCGTCACCGTTTAAATTGCCGTAGGTTTCGCCGTGGCGGACAATATAAATAAACATTAGTTATCACCTCTGAAATCTTATTTTGCGAAAGCAAAATATATCGAGCCGACAGGTATATCGAGTCGCTTGCGACATATCGAACGCGTAAGCGTATATCGACAGTCGATATGTTTATCTTTCGATAAACTCGATATATTGCAGAGCAATTCGATATATTTTCACTTCGTTCAAATTCGATATGTTGTGCTTTGCACAACGAGTATGTAAACAATTAGTTGTTGTTTTTTGCCGTAGTGATTGATGCAATAAGTCGACGTCTTATTGAGCCCGCAAACTTTTTTGTTTCAAAATACTCTTTTTCAGAAATGGCCTTTTTTCTGAAAATCAACTCAATCCAGTACTCTGTTTCAGCAACCTCTTTCAAAGCGATTTCGAGTTTGTTTATGAAATCGGCACGGCTTTGTGCGTATTTTGCTTCGTGAATATTGGCGCCGATAGAAGATGAGGAGCGGATAAGTTGATTTTTGTACACAGAGCAACCTTGTATGTTTTCGCACATATCAGAAATCGTAATGGCGAAAGATATAGAATCCTCACGTAATATGTTTTTATTACCCATATTGTTTCTCCTTATAAATCTTATTTTGCGAAAGCAAAATATATCGAGCCGACAGGTATATCGACAGTCGATATGTTTATCTTAAGTATACACTTGCAAAGATAATTATTCAATGTATTTTAAATGTTTCTTGCATTAACAGAGGAAAGCGTGTAAAATTATAAAAAAGCAAATATCAATAAAGAGGGAATACTTTTATGAAATTAGAAGAAACAAAATTATCATCAACCGAAATTTTTGACGGTGTGGCAATACACCTTTTTAAGGATGAAATTCTTTTGCCCAACGGCAACAAGGGTGTCAGAGAGGTTATACGTCATCCCGGTGCGGTGTGCGTTATACCCATTACCGAGGATGGTGACGTTATATTTGTAAATCAGTTCAGATATGCTTTTAACAAGGTAACTCTCGAAATTCCTGCAGGTAAGCTTGAAAAGGGTGAGGACCACCTTGAGGCGGCACTGAGGGAGCTTTCTGAGGAAACGGGACTCAGTGCAAAAAACGTTGTTCCCATGGGTGAGCTTTATACAACCCCTGCGCTTATTGACGAGGTTATTTATATGTACCTTGCAACGGATTTAACCGAGGGTGAGCAACACCTTGATGAGGATGAATTTATAAACACTATTAAAATTCCCCTCACTAAAGCGGTTGAAATGGTAATGAACGGCGAAATCAGAGATTCAAAAACACAGATAATGATTTTAAAAGCCGACAAGTATTTAAACAATAAATAAAAAATCGACCGATTCGTTCATCAAAAACGAGTCGGTCGAATATTTTGTATTCTTATTTAGCTTTCTTGTCAAGGAAGCCCACTTTATACATAATGAATGCGAACACAACGGATGCGATGATGCCGGGGATAAGAAGTGTTGATGCACCGATATCGGGAACAAAAACAAGAATTGCAAGCATAAAGAGAATGGGTGCGAATGAAAGCTTCCAATGCTTTACAAAGTAGCCTGCGCCGAGAGCACCGAAAAGAGCGGGAAGAACCTGCTTGAATGCGGGTACAAGAAGGGGGCTGCTTGTAAAGGAATCAAGGAAGGGGGCAAAGGCGATAATACCGATTGCAAGTACAGCGGTTGTAACTATTGCAGAGGTTGCAATAGCGATTGTTGAAATAACGTCGCCTTCCTCAGATGTTGCCTTAACCTTTGCATTTTCCATCGCGCTGATAGCACAGGGGAGCTTAAGGTTAACGATGTTACCTGTTACGAAGCTAAGGTAGGTACCGCCGGCACCAAGCATGGGAGTGTAGAAAATAACCTCTACAACCGCTAACGCCCAGTACAAGGGGGCAACCTTAAGCAAGCCGTTTAAAACATATGACAAAAACGTTTTATCCGGTACAACACCAAGATAAAGAGTGATTGCTAGGGGGAACATCAAAAGAACGAAAAGGGCAGAGATAGATGAGATTCTACCCCAGCTATGGACACTGTCAAAATATGACTTCTGCTTTTTAGTTTTCTTTGCCATGCTTAACCCCTCCATTCAATTATTACAATATCTTTTAAACTCATCAGCTTTTCGCCAATCCAATCAAGTGCAGCAACGTCGGTTGCTTCAACTAATTTTTGACCGATTTCAGGTAAGTTGTATGCAAGAACTGCAACAACCATACCTGCAATCATACCGATGGGCATAACGAAGGGCTCGAGCCATGTGAGCTTGCACTTTTTGGCAACCAATTCAAGAACGATTGAAACTGCGATTGAAGTAACGAGCGTTAAAATTGAAAGAACGCCTGCGCCGTCAATAGCAACGTCGGGTTTACCGGAGCCCAAGATTGCATTTGCAACGTATGCACCTATAAGACCGATGAAAAGTGCAGGAGTAACGTAGTCAACAAAGCCTGCGAAGCCACGCTTCTTTTTGGGCTTTGCGGCATCCGCTGCTACTGTTGCTGCTTCTTCTGCAACGGGTTCCTCATCAGTCTTCTGGTTGAGCTTGAGGAATTTTTTGTGCAAGGGCTTTGCAACAAAGGGAAGAATGATAAGTGAGAAGCAAATACCGATGGTCATAACCCATGCAATACCTGCGTAAACTTCGGGGTCTGTGATTTTTTCACTGATACCGGTTGTAATGCCGAAGGCCTCAATGGCATTGGTAGCCGCAACAGTTTCGTATGTAAGGTTACCGATAACCGAAAGACGTACCCAAGGGATAACAAGACCCAATGCGGGGGCAAGGGCAATAACTGTTGCGAGTACTGAAAGTGCTGAGGGAATTGTAAACAATGCACTTGAAGTAACAGCGCTAATGAGTTTCTTTTTGTCGATGCCGATTTTTCTGCCGTGCTTCCATGCTTTAATGAGGAAGAACAAGGACTGGCCAAGAACAAAAAGAATAACTGCGCCGGCTATAAGGTATAAGCCGATGGAGCCATTATCAAATTTTGCTGGCATAGTATCACTACTTTCTTTTTTAATAATGAAATTATAGAGAATTTTTTAAATTGTGTCAATAAGTAATAAGGTTTTTATTAATACACATAATGCCTTTTTCGGTAATATCCACCACTCCGTAAAAGCCTTCCTTTATGCTACCGGGATTGAAATAATAAACACCGTCCTTGTACTGCTTCGTGGGTTGGTGGGTGTGACCGAAAAGCACAAGGTCGCAGCCCTCGTTTTTGGCTCTTTCCTCAAGGTCAAAAAGACCGAACTTTACCTTTTCAACATAGCCGTGGGTGGCGTAAATTTTAGTGTTGTCAAGGGTGCGGACGTCCTTTTCGGGCAAGTCGCAGGAAAAGTCGCAGTTACCCCGTACACCGATAAAGAATTTTTTGTCCGAATAAGCACAATTAAGCTCCTCGTATTCTCTGTAGCCGTCACCTAAAAAATAAACCACGTCAGCCGCAGTTTCACGGTTAATTGCCTCAAATAAATTTCCCCAGGCTCCGTGGGAGTCCGAAACCACAACCAACCTCAAGAATAATCACCGCCCCTGAAAAATATATTGTATAGATTATATATTTTAAAGGCGGCGATTTCAATGGATAAAAACGAAAAAGCAAAATTTGATATTAACGAGCTTATAAAAAAAGCAAGGTCTGGCAAAACCACGGATGCAAGTAAGGAGCAGGTTGACGATTTTATAAATAATAATCTTTCGGAAAATCAGGCAAAGCAGGTAAGGGATTTGCTTTCGGACCCCGAAAAAACCAAAGCCGTTTTAAACAGTGATGCGGCAAAAATGATTTTTAAAAAATTCTTCGGGGGAAAGAGCGATGGCTGATTTTGATATCAATGCGATTCTTAATTCACTTTCCCCCGAGGATATTGAAAATATAAAGCAGGCGGCATCGGGCATTTTCGGTAATATGGGTAATAACGAACCCCCAAAAGAAAAAACTGAAACAAAAAAAGAGGGCTCCGTGCCCTTTCCCGACGGGCTTTCAGGCTTTGGTATGCCCGATTTATCCCAGCTTTCACGACTTGCCCCCGTGTTCAAAGCCTTTAATTCGCAGGATGAACGGGTGGATTTTATTAATGCTCTTAAGCCCCTTTTGTCAAAGGATAGGCAGAGCAAGGCGGATGAGGCAATGAAGCTTGTAAAACTGATGTCCGTTTTACCCCTGCTTCGGGAAAGGGGGATTATGTAGTTGGCGGATTACACCTACAACGAAATGATGAAAATGCAGAACGACGCCATAAGAAGGGTGGAGGAGATGCAAAAACGAGCCCGACAAACCGTTGGGCTTCAGGATAAAAAGGAAAAAGAGGACCCGCCACCTGAAATTCACCGTGACGAGCCCCGCAGGGTAAGTATGCCGAAGGACTACCTTGAAAACCTTAAAAGCTATGCGGCAAATTCATCACATAAGGCAGAGGAAAGGGAGTCCCCAAAAGAGAAAAACAAACCACCGAAAAAGGTGGAGAAAGCCGAAAACCCCTTCGGTGATTTGAATATGGATGAGGATAAAGCACTGCTTCTGTCACTTATACTTCTCTTGTCACAGGAGGGTGCGGATGAAATGCTTATAATGGCGTTAATTTATATGCTGACTTAAATAAGATATGGGGAATGAATCGGCTTTTGTTCTCGGCTTTTTCAAAAGCATTTCACTTACAAAAACACACCGCGAAAGCTTCACGTAGGGCAAAACGTAAAAAATGGGAACAACAAGCAAGCAACTTAATATCCAACCCAAAAAAGAGTATTCCAACAGTACCTGCTCGGCAAGAAAGCCGTCGGTAAAGCGGATGCTCTTTTTTATTGCGTCCTTTACCGTCATCTGCGGATTAAGGCAAAAATAATATACTGCCGCCGAGTATCTTGCAAGGGCGGCACGCCACATTACAAGGGATATTGAAAGCAACAGGCTTATACTGACCGAAAGAATAATATGCATTACCGTTGACAGACCGTAAGCCGAATAAACGTAAATATCGCAAATTACACAAAGGGCACAGGGAAAAATAAAATACAAAAGCCAAAGCGCCTTGTAAAGGTTAAGGGTGGTATAAAATTTAAGGGCACGAAGGGCTTTTTTAGGTGAAGCGTATTTAAAAAGCAACCGAAGGCTACCTTTTGAGCCCTGTGCTCGGGTGAAGTATATAAATTGCTCACCCATTTTGATTCCCGAAGAAACCAAAGCGGTCAAAAAGAAAAGCCAAAGGTAGATTAATGCAGATACCACGGCAACCTCGGTGACCCCATATTGCGACGTAAGTGAAGTGAACAACGGTGATTTAATAAAGATAAATATTCCCGCAAGGGTTAATATTAGCCGACCCCACCGTAAGCAAAGGCTAAAAAGACTTATTGCAAAAAGTCGTAAATTGTTTCCTGATAAAAGATATTTTGCCTGTAAACGAATATTGGTGTTCATAAAAGCCTCCGAAAAAATATCCGCAGAGCCATTGCCCTACGGATATATTTTTAACAGAAGATTTAATTTTTAATCCTTTTTACTGATGTTTTTTAAATTTTCGTATATGAAATAGGGGATTCTTAAGCTACCCGTACCCACACCTATTTCAATATGGGGCTTCATTGTGCCGTGGAAATCCGAGCCGCCCGATAAAGCAAGGCTCAGTTTTTCTGCCAAAGCCCTGTAGGTGCTGACGTGGTTTTTGTCATATTCGGGGTAATAGCCTTCAACACCCGTAAGTCCCGCTTCCTTAAGACTAAGTAAAAGCTCCTCGGTTTTTTGAGCGTCGTAGCCCGTCTGGTTAAGGTGTGCAAGGAATGCAAGTCCCCCTGCGGCACGTATGGATTTAACTGCTTCAACTGCGGTAAGCTCGTTTTTTTCGGAATATGCGGGTTTACCGAGTCCGATGTATCTGTCAAAGCATTCTCTTATGGTTTCGCAATAGCCCTTTTGAACCATAAGCTTTGCAATGTGGGCTCTGCCTACAAATTTGCCACCTGCAAGGTCTAAAGCCTCCTCGTGGGTGATATCCATACCGAGTTTTTGCAATTTGAAGCAAACGTCCTCCATTCGTCTTCGGCGGGAGTCCTTAAGTTTTTTTATTGTGCTCAGTAAAATCTCGTTCTCGGGGTCTATAAAAAGCCCGATAATATGGGTTTCCGTATCCTCGGCGGCGGAAAATTCAATACCCGGTATAAACTCGATATTGCATTTTTCTGCCTGCGCCATAGCCTCCTTTATGCCGTCAACACTGTCGTGGTCAGTAAGGGCAAAGGCACTGAGCCCCATTTTTTCTGCATATAAAACAAGCTCACTGGGGGTCATTGTACCGTCCGAGCAGGTTGAGTGGGTGTGAAAATCCACAATACGCTCGTCAAAAATAATTTCTTCAACGTCCGAAACCGAGGGCACGGAAAATGCCCTGTGCTCACTAAGAAGCTTTTTGCCCTGATGACCGTATTCAACAAGCACACAATCTATGCCCAATGCATTTGCCGTTTCAAGGTCGTGGAGAGTATCACCTACGAAAAGTGCATCATCGGGGTTGATGGCAAGGCGGTCAAAAAATGCACGTGCTCTGTCTATTTTGCTTTCGGCAAGGGTATTGTCTGCCCCTAAAACCTCGTTAAAGCAGTCGTAAATATCAAACTTTTTTAAAAGTCCGATAACCTCGTCCTTCTGATTGGCGGTTACTATGTATTGGTACACACCTTTTTCCTTTAAGGTGTGTAAAAGCTCGTAAATACCGTCGGCAAGACGGGTTTCGTTAATATGACGTGCGTAATCCTTGTGGTAATCACGTGAAATCTCGTCAAAATCAAGCTCCTCGGGAGGGAGGATATGACGATAAAACCCGATAATGGGTGTCTCCACGTAATTGTAATATTCATTTAACGTTATATGTGGGCGGTTTTTGCGGTCAAGAAGGTCGTTAACACAGGCAAGGGCGTTGCCCACGTCGTCAATTACCGTGCCGTTAAAATCCCAAAAGATATATTTGTAGCGCATATTTTACTCCTGAATAAGTGTTAGAGTGGGTAAAGTGTATCCGAACCAGCCTTAAATGGCGTGGTTTCGGTACTTTTGTCCGATTTGCCTTTGAAAGGCGCCAGCCTATCTGCAGTCAAATACAAACAAAATTACTCAAAACCACATCCATTTAAGGTCGAAGAATTTTGTGATTAAGTATTTTTCGCTCAGATGAGGCAAAAACGCAGCTAATCCTGACGGATTGGCGAGTATTTTAACGAAATATGAGTGGAAAAGACTATCCCAAAATCTGGTTCGGATACACTTTACCCACTCTAGAGTAATTTTAGCATAAAAGCCCCTAAAAGGCAAATGGGTTTTAGAATAAAGACCTGAAAATTACTCCCGCAACGATACCTGCCACAAAGCTGCCGCACAGGGTAAGCAGCAATTGCTTTCTTTGGGTGGCAAAGCTCTTTGACAAGGGTGGTTTGCCCACACTTTCAATTTCCCTTCGTGCACTTTCACGCAATCTGCCCTCGGACATTCCGCTATATTCGGGCTTTACAAAGAATATTGCCTTTTCAAAAAATCCATTTTCTGTTTCGGCTATTTCAAGCACCTGCTTGTTAACTCCCTTAAGCATTAAAAAATCCTCCTTGGTGGTTGTTTTTATGTAAATTATGTTGTGTAAATTTGCAGAAATTTATACAGAAACGCTCAATTTTACGTTGCATAAAAAATATGGCAATTTTGGTGATTTTGACAATTGATTTTGTGAAAATTCCTTTTTGAAAATTAATGAATTTTGCCGACTTGTTAAAATTGACAATTCCAAAATTATACAATCTGTATAATAGATTTTTGCACAAAATTGTTCAAAACAGTGTTCAAAATGTTGACAACTGACCCCGAAGACAGGCTATACACCGCGGTTTTCGACATTTTCTATAATTTGATTGACAAAAAATGCTTATTGTTCAAAATATACGATTTGTTGATAATTTCTTTGAATTATACAAAATGGAAAATAGAAAAACCGCCAAAAATAAATGTTCGTTGGTAAAAACGAACAAAGGAAAAAAGCATATAAATTTACATAAAATACTGTTAAAAATGTAGAAAAACTTGTTTTTCCAAAAAATAGGTTGACAAAAACACTTTACTAATTTTTGAAAATGGGTTATTGTTATTTTGGTGATAAAAATGACACAAAAATATGAGAACGGCAATGTGATTTTAACCTTGGATGACGACCTTGATTTAGGGTTATGTCTTGACTGCGGTCAGGCTTTCAGATGGAAGTATGACGAAAGTGGATGTTGGTCGGGTGTTGCCCATTCCCAAAAGCTAAGGGTTAGTCAGAATGGGGATACAATAACCTTTTACGACACCACTCCCGAGGTGTTTGAAAGAGTGTGGAGCGGCTATTTTGATTTAAATCGAAATTACAGGGATATAGTCGCACTCTACACCGAGGAAAACATAAAAATTGCCTGCGCAAAGTATCCGGGTATAAGAATTTTAAAGCAGGACGAGTGGGAGGCAATCTGCTCCTTTATAATTTCTGCAAACAACAACATTCCCCGTATTAAGGGAATTATTGAAAGGCTTTGTGAGGGCTTTGGTGAGGATTTGGGCGGTGCCTATTCCTTTCCCTCGGCTCAGAGGCTCAGCACCCTTACCGTTGAGGATTTAGCACCTCTCAGGGCGGGCTTCAGGGCAAAGTACATAATAGATGCGGCGCAGAAAATTGCTTCGGGCGAGGTTGATATTGAAAAAATAAAAGCCCTGCCCTTTGATGAGGCAAAGGCGGAGCTTTTAAAAATTAAGGGTGTGGGTGAAAAGGTTGCCCAATGCGCACTTCTTTACGGCTTTGGCAGGGTGGAGGCTTTCCCCGTGGACGTGTGGGTGAAACGAATTCTTGCGGAGCTTTATCCGAAAGGCTTGCCCCAATGTATGTACGGAACACAGGGCATTGCTCAGCAATACCTTTTTCATTGGCGAAGAAATATATAGAATAAGCCCCTTGGCAATCGATCGATTGTCAAGGGGTTGTTTGTTTAATCTTTCTTTGCTTTTTTAGGTGGAGCGTTGAGGTATTCCTTAGCAAGTTTGTAAAGAGCGCCTACGAGGGGTACGCCGATAATCATACCGGGAATGCCGAACACACCGCCACCGACTACAACTGCCACAAGCACCCATATTGCGGGAAGACCCATTGATGAGCCCACCACCTTGGGGTAAATAATATTGCCCTCAATCTGTTGAAGAATTACGAGGAAAACAAGGAAGATAAGAGCCTTTGTGGGGGATTCGGTAAGAATCAAAAATGCGCCCACACCACCGCCGATAAATGCACCCACAACGGGAATTAATGCGGAAAAGCCTATTACTGCACCAATCATAGGCGCATAGGGAAGCCTTAAAATAAACATACCAAGGGTACACAAAACTCCCAGAATAACTGCCTCGGTGCATTGACCTACGATAAAACGGTGGAAGCTGTCATTCAGTACGTCAAGGACGTGCTTTAATTTTTTGTATAATTCAGGCTTCAGGAATTTTGTTAAAACCTTGTTTGCCTGTGATGAAAGCTTCCTTTTGCTCAACAACAGATATACTGCAAAAATTACTGCAATTACAACCGTTGTAACACCTGAAACCACTGTGGAAACGGTTGAAACAACCATTCCGAAAATATCGCCGAAGCCTGAAACAAATTTTTCAATCAATTGGTTAATACGTGTCTGCCAATCTATTGAAGCCAATTTATCAAGAATTGCGGATGAATTTATTTCGTGCTCCTCAAGGAAAAGAACAAGACCTTCCATAAACGAGGGTATCTGCGTAATCAGTAGCTTTATGCAGGAAATGAGCTGGGGAATTATGAGCACCATAATAACCGCAACAAAAGCGGCAAGGGTTATTATTGCCAGAAGCAGACTGACGGGTGTTCGGGATTTTATAACACCGTTCTTCTTTGAGCGCGGGAAATAGTGACGCTCAAAAAAGCTCATCAGTATATTAAGGGGATAGGCAATTACAAAGCCTAAAATGAGGGGTGTTGCCGCACTTAAGATTTTGGCAAGAACTCCCGAAATATTTGACCAGTAGTGTATGCCAAGATACAGGGCAAACACTGCAACGGCAATTTTTATTATAGTGCGTGTTTCGATTTTTTTCATAGTTTCCACCTATAAAATTTATTGTGACAGTTTGCGTAAAAGCTTCGATAAGGGTAAAATCAAAGCTCCTAAAAAGAAATTGCTAACACCGTGTATTGCGTCAAAGGGAAGTCCTGCGGCTATCCAGGAAATCGTGCCTTCAAGGGATAATCCAAAGGCAATTGCCTGAAAGGGAGCATATAGCACACCGTATAAACATCCGTGAGCCGAGCAGATAAGCATATACACTATTACGGCTTTTTTAGGTGACATATTCTTTGGTAAAAGCATTGTTACTGCCCAAAGAATGGTCCATATATATAGATATGGTATCCACCATATTCCGAAGCCGTTTAAAAGACCCGTTAAAAAAACGAATATATAAAGGGGATAAAGAGCCTTTTTTCTGTAAACTATGGTGATTGCAACAACAAAAAGACTGATAAGGTGCACATTTGGTATTGCATCCATAATCACCTTTGAAGCGTACATCACCGCTCCGAGCATACCGAAAATCGCAATTTCCTTTGCGGTGATTTTTCTTTTACTCTGCTTTGAACTCATAAACTGTGCCGTCCGTAATGTCTGTTAATTCTACACCCTTTGAGGCGTACTCGCCGTTAGCATAGAATGCCCAATATTTACCGTCCTTGTCATAATCAACGGTAACTCCGTTTACGGTTTTTACGTAAAGACCATAGGGACCATCTTCACCTTGAATAAGCTCTAATTCGATAAGTGCTTCACCGACAGTGACTTTGTCCGTGTTTATTTCAAAAACGGTTACGGTACCCTCGGGGTCTGTTACCTTAAAGGTGAATTGTTTTTCACCCTGACCCATTTTAACGGGTGCACTCTCGCCATCGTCTGCCGACGGAAGAGTTGCTTCAACCTTGGTGGTTGTTTCGGGGCTTGTTTCGGGCTTCTCGGCACCACAGCCTGTTGCAAAAAGTGCTACAACCGCAATAAGCACAACGCAAAGGAGCAGTGACAAGATTTTTTTGATACTTGTCATTTTCATAAGAATTCTCCTATTGTTATTATTTCATCTTTATGTGAAATCACACACCGGCACTCGCAGTATTTAAAGATGATTTAGAGTGAGAGAAGTATACCTTCCTCACTCCTATCAGCAAGTATTTCGACTCGGTGCATATTTTTCGCCTTCTCAAACAAGTTGTTCAATGGCTGTTTCTCCGTTTTGCGGTATACGGATAGAAAAATACGTTTTTGCACCTCACGGCGACGGGCTCGTACAGGATTTTCACCTGTTTCCTTGAACTGATAAGGAAATTATACCACAAAATACTGTTTTTGCAATAAAAATCCCGACACATTAGGGAGTGTAATTTAGGGATTTTTAGCCTTAAATCATTAACTTTGGCGCATAGCTTTGTTAAAAAGAGAGGGAACCCGTCAGGGTGCCCTCTCTTTTATGTCGCGCTCTGCATCCAAAATTAAAAGATTTAAGGTGCTGTGCAGTTTAAATTTAAATAGTTTTCGTTCAGACGAAATGACAAATGCACCGTAAGGCTGGCGCCTACGGTGCATTTTCATAATGTATTAACGGAAAATATTAAATTTAAACCTGATAAATCCCTAATTTACGCTCCCTTTCGAGTGTCGGGTAAATTTTATTTGTGATAAAGTTTTTTGCTTTCGTGCTGGGGCTCACAGGTGATGTTGATGCCTAATTTTCTGAAGGTGTCAAGGTCAACCTGTGAAAGAATAACCGTTGCATGAGCCTCGCTACCCTTTAACAGGGGCAATGAGTCGAAGGCTTTTTTGGCATTTTCACTTGTAACCGCACTCATTGTAAGGGCAATAAGCACCTCGTCCGTGTGAAGTCGGGGGTTGTGATTACCAAGAATGCTTGTTTTAAGTGACTGAATGGGCTCAATAACCTCACGCTTGATAAGGAGCAACTCGTTATCAATGTCCGCAACAACCTTAAGGGCGTTAAGAAGTGCCGCTGAGGCGGAGCCTAAAAGGTCGCTTGTTTTACCTGTAACCATTTCACCGTTGGGAAGCTCAATTGCAACTGCAGGGCGGTTGCCTGTTTCCTCGCTCTTTGTAAGGGCGGCTTTAACGGTGGGACGCGCACTGTCAACCGAAATACCCGCCTGATTCATAAGGCTTTCGATTTTAGCAATGGCAGCATCGTTTTTGTGACCCATTTTTTTGTCGCAAAGGGTGTTGAAGTAACGGCGCACGATTTCCTCGTGTGAGGCTTTACAGCAAACGGCGTCATCTGTAATGCAGTAGCCCGCCATATTAACACCCATATCCGTGGGTGATTTGTAGGGGCTAACACCCTCAATTTTTTCAAACATTGCGTTAAGAACGGGGAAAACCTCAACGTCACGATTGTAGTTAACGGTTGTGATACCGTAAGCCTCAAGGTGGTAGGGGTCAATCATATTAACGTCGTTAAGGTCTGCCGTTGCCGCTTCATAAGCAAGGTTAACGGGGTGCTTAAGGGGAAGGTTCCAGATGGGGAAGGTCTCGAATTTAGCGTAACCGGCTTTTACACCGCGGGCATTATCGTGATAAAGCTGTGAAAGGCAGGTTGCCATTTTGCCGCTACCGGGACCGGGTGCGGTAATAACAACCAAGGGACGGGAGGTTTCGATGTAGTCGTTTTTGCCGAAGCCCTCGTCACTTACGATTTTTTTAACGTTGTAGGGGTAGCCGTCAATGGGGTAGTGCATAAATACCTTTATGCCTAAGGCTTCAAGCTTTTCTTTGAATTTAAGGGCGGTGGGCTGACCGTCAAACTGTGTTATAACAACGCTGCCCACGTAAAGCTCGGCACTTGCAAAGGCATCCATAAGACGTAAAACGTCACTATCGTAAGGGATACCCAAGTCACGGCGTATTTTGTTGTTTTCAATGTCACCTGCAGATATAACAATAACAACCTCAGCGTGCTCCTTAAGATTAAGAAGTAACTGAAGCTTACTGTCGGGCTTGAAGCCGGGGAGCACGCGTGATGCATGATAATCATCAAAAAGCTTACCGCCGAATTCAAGATAAAGTCTGCCGCCGAAATCGGCAACACGCTTCATAATCTGCTCGGATTGCTTTGCGATATACATATCGTTGTCAAAACCGATTTTTTTCTGCAAATCCATAACACCAACCCTTTCACAAAGAATAATTTTAACAAATAGCCGTTGATTTGTCAACGAAAAGCAAATGTAAATATGCACAAATTGTTGGCAAGTGAATTGGATAAAGAATAAAATAAAGACAGGGAAAACCTTACCCTGTCTTATGTCAAAGGGTGCAATGTAAACAAAGCACCATTTAGGAAAAGTTAATTAATTTTGATAATCGATGTAAATCAGGGGAAGATTTTATGATTGAGTTGTTTTCAACCATAAACCGCCCCTGATTTTAAATTTTAAGACGACAAAACCTTGATTTAACAGGGGTTACGGCTCAATCATAGAACCGTCCCCTGATTGGTCATTACAGTTTCGGTAACTCCTGTATTGTAATCATATGTGTAATACGTACCGTAGCCGTTTTCGTCATACTCCACCCTGACATAATAAAACCATGGGGCGGTTCTGTGATTGGGGTTTATCCAAAGACAAACCGCCCCTGATTTTAAAATTTAAGACAACAAAACTTTGATTTATCAGAGTTTACAACTCAATCATAGAACCGTCTGATTGGTTTCTGTCTTTTGATTAGTTTTCGTTAAACGGTAGTTTGGTATAATACATACCACGATAATCACAGTAACTCAAAGAATATATTAATTCCGGTTGAGATTTTAATTTAAATTTTACATTTTTTATCGCTGTAGCATCCTCAATTAAAAGATACGAAATATTATGTTCACCGCTCAAATGATCTTTCCATATTTCTTCGAATAAAGCCTCTGACATTTTTTCATCTGATTCAACAATTACAAAGTCTTCAAATGAATATTTATCAGGCGATAAAACATCTTTCCTCACGAGCAGTAATAACCTGTCCTGTTCTTTAACTATCAATACAGAATTATCGCACCTTCCATCAGACGAAAACAAAACACCGTCTTCATAAACACCACACGGAGAAAGAACAGATAAATCCACATTCCAATTAACTGTTTGATCATAAACCGAAAAAAGAGTATCGCATACTGTATAAAATGATCCCTCAACAAACCAATTGTTTGTAGGCAACTCCATTAATTTTACCGAAGGTAAATCATCTTTATCAAAATCTTTCAATTCATTTACAAATATGCTCTCGGTTTTTTCGGGGAGCGATTGATTCGTTCCGGTATTGTTTTTGCAATTTTTTGCAACAAAGCCAATACCCAAAAGAAGAAAGCAACACAGAAAAAACACCAGAATCACAATAAATAACTTTCGTTTCATCATAACATCCTTCCTTTTAAAACACACACTGAACAGGAGTGTCGTCAATTGGCAAATCAGAAGAAACTAGTGATTGATTGTACTCTTCGGCATCCCACACCATCAAATATAAATTACCATCTGGTGCAGCTAAATATAAATCTTTTTGATTATTCTTAGCAACAACCCAATCACCAAATATTATACCACCATTATCTATTGTATCAGAAAACTCATTGCCTATATGTCCATTACAGTTCGGGTGTGAATGAACCATTGCTACAACAGATGGATCAGATAAAATTAAACTCATATCAACGGTTGCATGCTCGCCTGTAACAGTAGTTGTTAGCCCATATGAATTTGTATCAGGATTGTATGTAATACCTTGCCCATATTCCAAATTAGTGTCTTGAGTTCGTTCATTTAAATTAATACCTGATGCGATTGCCGCTTCTGTTATAGTTTCATAAGGGTGTGTTTTTATAAAGAAACGATTAATTTTTATTCTAATTTCACTTATTTTACCAGAAACCCAATTTTTAAAATCTTGCCATTTCCCGCAACCACTCGGGTCACTAAACATAATAGGATTATTACTGCAATATGCAAACATATTATAACCAATAATATCCCCATTGCCGTTTAAGGTACCATCCGCATTAATAAACCTACCAATTTCAGGATTGTAATATCTTGATTGCAGGTAATAAAGCCCCGTATCAGCGTCATAATAGTAGCTTCTGTAACGGATTGGGTTGTCGTTACCGATGGTGTAATCAGAGTTCACGATATTAACCGTACAATTACCCCAGGCATCGTAAGTGTAAGATGCGAGCAAGTCACCTGCAGCAGAGTAAATGCCTAAAACGTCACCCTGCATATTGGTTGTAACGTAATAATAGTGGTTGGTTGAGCCTTTTATGTAACGAATGGCTGTAAGCTTACTGTAGCTGTCATAGAAGAAATACATTTCTGTATCAACTTCGTCTGCAGCGTTGTAGGTACACTGGTATGTGAGCAAGCCGCCCAGATACTGATACATTACCTTACCGTTGTATGTATAGCCACCGTTCTCGTTACTTACATACATATTCTTGCGGCTTCTTAAGCCATCGGAATCATAGTAATATGTATTACGAATGAGGTCATTTTCATAACGGTAAAGCTCTCTGCCCGTCCACAAAAGGTCATTGCCGAGGTATTTTTCAGGGTTACCAATAGCATCGTAGGATATTTTTTCAGAATCCTCATATGTGCCGTTACCGTTCAGGTCAACACCCAACAGTATATTGTTCCAACCGGTTCCGTCGTCATCGGTTGTTTTGTCATTTTCTTGACCGTAATCGTAGGTTACGGTTTTTGTTGCAGTAGAAAGTGTTGTGGTTGAATACGGATATATGGTAACAGACTCAATATTACCGAGGTCGTCATACGACCATACCTTTGTCTCGTTGGTAGACTTGTTGTTTTCCCTTGTTAATTGGTACAAATCGTCATATTCGTATGAACGGTAAGCACCGGCATTACTAACCGTTTTAAAGCCGGCATCATCAGGATTACTTGATGTACGCTGACCTTTTTTGATAGAGGTTATATTACCAACAGAATCGTAATAATAGGTGTAGGTATCGTTATTAATAAACTCCGTGCTGAGCTGAGTTGTGCGGTAAAGCTCGCTACCACCCGTATTACGGTCGGACATCTTGTAGGTATAGTTAACGTATATTGGCGTACCTAATGAAAGCTTATATTGATTAAGACGGTTAAGACTGTCGTAATCATATGTTACCTTTCTGTTAGACGCTAAGCTGTACTGAGTGGGCAGATTGTCTTTTGCATAATTTGCAGAAGCAGCATTACCCGAAAGAGCCGAATAACTGTACTCCTGAGTTATTGTTCTGCCACCGATGTTATTAATCAGCTTAGTAAGGTTGTTTGCTTTGTCATAAACGTTTTCGGTAAATGAAACGGGTGTTCCCGCATTATCACCGGCATACATAGTAACGTTCTGACGAATAGCCCTGCCTAATGAATCGTAAGCATAGGTGTATTTATAGCCCGTACCGGAATCTGTGTGAGCAAGTAACGTACCGGAAGCATCATAACTCCATTTGTAAGTTGTGGTGCTGTCGCCCGATTTGACTTTAATTGAAGTCAAACCCAAATTATTGTATGTGTAGTTAATTGTATCACCGTTACCGTATCTTGTCAAATACAATACACCGTTGTTATCCTTATAATAATTTGTAGAAAGGGGTTGAGTACCGACATAGGTTGACGTTGTGTTGCCGTATTCGTCAAACTTAAAGCTATATGTTTCACCATAGGATTCAGAACCGAACAAAATACTCGACATTCTGTTGCCGCCATATTTACCGGTCAAGGTTTGGTCGTAAGTGTATGTTACCTTTGACGAGCCTGTGGATACAGATTCAAGTCGTGTATAATCGTTTTTTTCGTTTCCGTCTTCATCCTTGTATGTGTAATATTTGTTGGTTGTTGTTACACCGTTTGCATCCGTTGTAGTTTTCGGTGCACCCGTAGCCCAGTTATATGTATAATGGGTTGCATTACCATGTTCATCATAATAATACTTTAAATATGCACCGTCATTTATACCGTAAGCCTCACCGCCCGTATGATACTCCTTGTTGGTTCTTATAGCCAGGGTTGCATCGTCGTGCTTCAATGTATTACGAAGTTCGCTAACAGAAACCGTACCATTGGAATTGTATGCATTAGAAGTTGTAACACCTTTTGCTGAGGTTGTATGAGTAAGATTATGCTTACTGTCATAATTCATCTTTGTAGTATTCCCCAGAGTATCGGTATATGAGGTCATATTGTCATTGTCGTCATACTCGGCATTGGCTTTTTGCTCTGAGTTTGCGGTTGCTTTAAGTAAATTGCCCTTTTCATCGTAGGTGTAGGTCTGAGAGGGCTCTTTAACAAGCATTAAGTGGTCAAAGTAAACGTAGTTTACCTGACGGCAATACCTGGGCACAATCTGGAAATACTTGGGTGTGTAAGTGCAACCCTCGTCGGGCTTGCTATACTCAAGTGAAAAGGGTGTTGAAGCATACTGCCACGAGGTTATGGTAGTGTTAAAGGTTGCCGAGTCCTTGTATTGCGAGACCTCGGTAACGTTTTTGTTTTCGTCAGTACGGTCATAGGTAACCTTAACGGCAATTTCGAAAAGGGCGATATTTTTGGTATCATCATCCGTTCCGCTTGTGTGGAAGGTGCTGTTTACAGGGTAGCCCCTACCCCAACCGCTGACAATATACGTATCGTCGGCTTTACCGTCAACATATATTTTTTGACTGTAGCCCTTTGCAACGTCCGGGTCACCGGTTATACGCACGGACTGAGTGCCGTTTGCCTTGGCAACGGTGGTAATACCGTTGGTTACGGTGCTGTTTGAAGACGTAGTGTAGCTTGTGTTAATAGCGGACCAGCCTGTGGGCAAGCCACCCGATGATTTTTCAAAGCTACTGTTTTCAAGAATATTAAATGAGTTAGCCGCATTGCCCGATTCAAGCTGAATACAATCAAAATATGCCGTGCCGTTCACGTTACGCAAGCAAAGATATATGAAAGTATGGGATTCGTCAGCAGGTATGGTTACGGTTGCGGTTAATCTTCGCCAGCCGTTATCTATGCCTGTGTCGGTAGCTTCACATATAGCCTCGGAGCGAACGGGGTTATCTGCTACACCGTCAGTACCTACGCTCGTTATCTGCAAATGTGCGCCCGTGTAGTTATTTTCGGCAGTTTTGGTTACGCTACCCACTTTGACGTAGGCTGAAAGTGTATACGTACTGCCGTTTGTTAAGCCGTCAACCCGTTGGCGGTAATACACGTTGCCGATACCCGTAAGACCTGAATTGGTAAGCTTAAGGGATTTTGTACCCATATATTTTTCGGTTGCAACGCTCGGGGATGAAGCAGAGTGTGTCCAACCCGCGGTGCTTTCGGCATTACCGCCCGTAAGCAGGTTCACAACGCTTTTGCCCATTGAGCCCGTGGAGCTGACACGGTTCTTACTGCCGAGTGAGGCTGACTCGCCCGAGGAGTCTGTGAATTCATAGGAGCCTGCACCCACAAAGGAGCCGTTGCCGTATTTAATCTGTTGTGCTACGGTTCTGCCCGTGTTATCAAACTGCAGCGTGGTGATAATATCGTCGTCACCGTATGCTTCGTTGGTTTCGTTATGAATACCGTCAATACCCGCAGAGCGTATAACGGTAGTATTGTACTCGGTTCTGTCGAAGGTCACAATCTGACCCGCTTTAAAAGAACCGTTTGCATTTGTGCCAAATTCCTTGACCTTTTTAACCCGTCTGCCCGTAGCCTTGGAGGTATAGTCAAAGTTGAGTCCGTAGCCGTCGTTGGAAAGAACGTAGTTTATCAAGCCCTCGGCTGACTCCTCATATTCGGGTGTACTGCTATTCTCACCCTCATAAACTATTTTTGTAACGGTTTCGTCGTAATATTTAACACTACGCAAAAATCCGCCCGTGGTTGTAAAGTAAATTGTTCTGCCTGCATTGTCCTTAATTGTTTCTATGTAATCAAGCTCAACGCCCTTATCCTTGTAATAGGTAAAGGTGAATTTATGACCCGAGCCGTCGGTTATATATGCAATTCGGGTTTTAGCCTGTAAACCAATTTCTGTGTTCTCACTTTTATAGGCTATATGTATATTATTGCCGTTGGCATCGTAGATATTGCATAAATTACCCTCAGAATTAAAGCATTTTTGGGTATCGCTTTTATCCGTAATCTTATATGTACAATCATTGTGATTAAGGGTTAACGTTAAACCTAACCCATCCTCATCCTTGTACACGGTGGTTTCCTTGCCGTCCTTATCCTTTTCCTTAACCTTTTGGATGTAATGCTCGGTTCCGTCACCGTCGGTGTACACGTAGGGATAATTCTCTTTACTCTCGCCCGTTAAGCCGTATTTATCCGAGGGTAAGACTGTTTCCTGTATGCTGAGTCTGAAGCCCTTACCGGGTGTGGTACGTGACGAGTTGTTTTTGCCTACGGTTAATCTTTCGTTAGCACAGTAGTTATTGTACACCGCCGAAAGTGCAAGGGGCATAAGCTCACCCGAGCTTGAGAGTATGGGCAGACTGTAAACAAGATTACCCGTGTAATCGTTAACATATGCCGTACCTGCGGTATTAACTCCGTAGGTTGAATAACTCCAATAATCCTCTACGCCCTTATTGTTGCGGTAGGTAACAACAATTGTAGGATACACAACCGAGGTTATGTTATATTCTGCGGATATAATCTGGGCTCTGCCCACCTTGGATTCGTCATAGCCTTTAATAACCACACCGTAGTTATTACCGTTTTCAAACCAGTTTTTTGCGGCACGGGTAATGTCAAATTGATAATAATCACCGCAATCGTAGGTAAGCTCTGCATAATCGAGTGCAGTGCTTGCAAAAGTCGGTTGGTCGTTCCACGTTGGTGACAGGGTTGTGTTGTTCCAATCCTCGGTTACTGTGTGAACAGATATGAAGCGTTTTTCGCTGCCTGCATCAACACTCATCTGATAAATCTGCAATCTTGCGTTCTGAATCACACAGCAATCGTCGGGCAATTCAGGTAGATTAAATTTAACGTAAGTGCGTGTTTTACCCAAGGTGCTATGACCCGCATACAAATAATAGTCATAGGGGTAGCTTGAATTGGGCGAGTTGTTATCAACATAGCAGTCAATTGTATTCTGTCGGTTGATATCAAGCAATATTGTAGGGTCAATAACAACCGGATATGCTCTGCTTTTATCGTTAAGCCAGTTTTTATCTGCCGTTACGGTTAAGGTGTATTTGTCACCGTCGGGTGTCAATTCCATTGAAACCGAATCGGAATACGCACCGTTTGAGTCCATCATATATGGCGGTGTAATTACCGACTGTGCCTTGGTATGCTCACTGTCGGTATACAATACGATTGAGCCGTCCGCTTCTTTCTCAGGATAAAGACCGCCTAAATCCATAGTGAATTCAAAAATGTTTTTATCCTGCTTTTTTTCTAAAACTATACTTTCTTTGATTACGTTGCTTGAAATTTCATATTCAAGGTTAACATCTTCAAATACATTCTCATACTTAACTGCACCCTTACGGTTATCTACACTAAGGGCGTTATCTTTTGTGATTTCAGCTTCATTTGTGCTTTTAAGTGAATATGTATCGGCTGTATCACCACTCACAATCTCAGCACTTACAAGCTCTGTTTCCTTTGCAATATCACCGGATGCATTTTTTAACCCTTTCTGGGATGCCTTGGGTGAAAATGCGATTGTTGTATCGGCAATATCAATGCTGATTTCGTTGTTGCCGTCCTTTGATATCTCAGAGGGAAACTTAACAGGCATATCCGATGAAGCCGGAGAAAACACCGAATCTGTTGAAAAAAGCTTTCCTGTAGTATTTTCTTCAATTGTAAAATCGTATTCTACCCATTTACCGTTCTTTTGATAATGCACGGGTGATGAATATTCGGCCGCAATATATGAACCGTCGGACTGACGGAAATACTTGGTATATTCATCACGCAAATCGGTAATTTCATTTAATACCTCAACCTCATCTGCCGTATTCTCTGCATTTTCGGAGGTATTGGTTGTTTGGCTATTTTCGGTCTTTTCCGTTCCCTGCAGTTCTGCTGCTATGGCAGGATTTGCCGACGAAAACACGCTAAGAAACATTACAAAGCTGAGGAATACCGATAATATTTTTATTATTCGTTTCATTTTTGCCACCCTTTCTTTTTCTCTCAGGTTCAGATATACGAATGCTTAACGGTACATCGGCACCAGCCCCTTTTTAATTTTGGTTTCATATATTAATGACAAAAAATCCAAAAGACTACATAAAAAATTTTATGTTTTTAAAACTTTGTTAGAATACACAAAACAAAAAGCGCTTCTTTGGCTAATATTCCCGTGAAAAGTAACCTGAAAAGTTTGTGCAAAATAGTGTTTAAACAATTATGTAATGAATAGGTATAAAAGTGTCAATATGCGGTACCGGTTTTATAGTGTCGTATAAAGGGAATTGACTTCGGAGTCATATAGATGTATTATATAATAGAAACAATATGAAACAAAATATACCCCAAAGGAGTATTTTATGGAACAGTTTTATGACAGATTTAAGCCTCAGTGCTCGCCCGTTGCTCACAAAACCCATATGCTTGTACGTGGTGACGTAAGGCTTACGGTTCTTACACCCTGCCTTTTACGTGTTGAGGTACAGCGTAAGGGTAAATTCTGTGACGAGCCCACACAGAGCGTGTGGTTCCGTGATTTTGAAAAGCCCGAGTTCAGAGTTAACGAGTCATCGGACACGGTAGAAATCAAAACAACAAAGGCAAACTTCCTTTATTCATTTAAAGCACACAAAATGCTTCGTGTTAAGCTTCGCGACGGCAGGGTTGTAACAAACTATACCGCAGGTAACCTTAAGGGTACTTGCCGTACCTTGGATATTACTGCGGGTCTTCCTGTTTTAGGTGACGGCGTTGTTTCTAAAAACGGTGTTGCAATTCTTGACGACAGCGACACACTTGTGCTTAAGGAGGACGGTACAATCGTTCCCAGAAGGCACAAGGGAAGTGATAAATACTATTTTGCATACGGCAACAATTACATCGGTGCAACTCAGGATTTATATAAGCTTACGGGTAAGGTGCCCCTTATTCCCAGATATGCACTTTCCAACTGGTGGAGCAGATATAAAGCCTACTCACAGGACGAATACCTTTCACTTATGGATAGATTTAAGGATGAGGAAATCCCCATTACCGTTGCCACTGTTGATATGGACTGGCACTGGGTTGATATTAAATCCAAATTCGGTAAGGACAGCCACAAGGTAACAAGCCATAAAAATATTATGGAATACGTTTACGACGTATGGTCAACAGGCTGGACGGGTTACTCCTTCAACACCGATTTGTTCCCTGACCCTGCGGGCTTCCTTAAAAAGTTAAAGGACGATAAATACAAGGTTACCTTCAACCTTCACCCTTCAATGGGTGTTCGTTGGTTCGAGGACCAGTACGAGGATATGTGTAAGGCCATGGGTCAGGACCCTGCCAAAAAGCAGCCCGTTGAGTTTGATATAACCGACAAGAAATTCACCGAGAATTACTTTAAAATTCTTCATCATCCCTTTGAAAAAATGGGTGTTGACTTCTGGTGGATTGACTGGCAGCAGGGCACTAAGACCAAAACACCCGGTCTTGACCCCTTGTGGGCGCTTAACCATTATCATTTCCTTGATAATGCTAAAAATAACAACAGACCCCTTATTCTTTCAAGATTCTGCGGTGCAGGTAGTCAGCGTTACCCCTTGGGCTTCAGCGGTGATACCACTCAGACATGGTCAAGTCTTGATTTCCAGCCCGGCTTTACTGCAACGGCATCCAACATCGGTTATCCCTGGTGGAGCCACGATATCGGCGGTCACTGTATGGGTAAAAAGGACGACGAGCTTTACATCCGTTGGTTACAGCTTGGCGTGTTCAGTCCCATTATGCGACTTCACTCCACTAACAACGAGTTTATGGGTAAGGAGCCCTGGAACTACAGCGGTCCCGTTGAACGAATTGCAAAAAGAAATCTTCGTTTACGTCACAAGCTTCTTCCCTATATTTACACAATGAACTACCGTACTCACACCGAGTGCCGTGCTATTTGTGAGCCTATGTACTATGCATACCCCGAGGAGAAGAAGGCTTACGAGTGCAAAAACGAATTCTTCTTCGGTACCGAGCTTATTGTTGCTCCCATTACAGAGCATACCTCCACAGACAACAATATGGCGGGTGTAAGCGTATGGATTCCCGACGGAAGATTTACCGATATTTTTACAGGCAGAATTTACAGTGGTAATCAGTTTGTAAAAATGTATCGTGATATTGAGAATATTCCCGTACTTGCAAAGGCGGGTGCAATTATTCCCATGAGTGTTAACGACAGGGATAACGATTGCTCCAACCCCGAGGAAATGGAACTTTGGGTTTACCGAGGCAACAACACCTTCACCCTTTACGAGGATGACGGCGAATCCCTTTCATATATGGACGGCGCACTTCTTAAGACTGCATTTACCGTTAAAGAGGACGGCTCAACCGTAACGTTTACCATTGCCCCCGGTGAGGGCGACGTAAACGTTGTGCCTGAAAAGAGAAAGTACGACGTTTACTTTAAGGATATTGTTGATGCGGATATCGAGGTAAGAATCAACGGTAAAAAGCAGAAGGCAAAAACAAAGAAATGCAAGGGCATTATCTGTGTTACAGCTTCAATTGCTCCCACCGATGAGGTTGTAATTACCCTCAGCGATGCAGATTACCTTAAAAATAAGGATAAAAAGCAGGAGCTTACTGAAACTATTGCAAAATATCAGATGGCTAACGATTATAAGGGTATGTTGTTTACCGATTTCCTTAAAACCGAGAAGGCACTTCCGCCCCTTTCCGAAAGCTACACAGGTCCCATAAAAGAAATTCTCAGACTTTACAGAGGTTAATATGTCCGTTATTGAAGTTTTAAAAAATAATGCCGCAGATTACGGTGTTGAAATAACCCCCGACCTTGAGGCAAAGCTGGAGATTTATGCCCGACTTCTCAAGGAGTGGAACGACAAAATAAATCTTACCGCCATTACTGACGATGAGGGTATAGCAATTAAGCATTTCCTTGATTGCCTTTTGGTTTCAAAGGCGGCTCAGTTTAAAAGCGGTAACAGGGTTATTGACGTCGGCACAGGTGCAGGCTTTCCCGGTCTTGTGATTGCGGCAGCTTACCCCGAGGTACAGGTTACGCTTCTTGACTCCACAGGCAAAAAGCTCAAAGCCGTTGAGGATATTCGTGAGAAGATGGGTGTTGAAAACGCAAAGGTGGTTCATATGAGAGCCGAGGATGCGGGTAAAATGCCCGAATTCCGTGAAAAATATGATTTTGCAACTGCAAGAGCCGTTGCAGAATTGAGAGTCCTTCTGGAATATACCCTGCCCTTTGTAAAGGTGGGCGGAGCTTTCCTTTCATTAAAGGGAGCTTCTGCAGTTGATGAAATTGACGGCGCAAAGGTATCACTGAAGACCTTGGGCGGTAAAATTGACGGCATAAATGAGTTCACCTTACCCGGTGGCGACAAAAGAGCCATAATAAACGTGAAAAAGATTTCGCATATTCCGTCAAGGTATCCGAGGGTATCTGCACAAATCGCCAAAAAACCTTTATAAATTTCCCGAATACAAGCATTTTCGGTCGATTTACCCCGACCGAAAATGCTTTATTTTTTTGTTTTCGGGTGGTATAGTGTAGTCACAGAGAGGGAAACAAGACAGGCTTTGTGGATGAAGTTTAAACCGATTTAAGGAAAGGACAGCCAATGATTAAAGCATCATCTAAAAACAAAGCAAATTGTCAGATTCAGCTTTTACCCCACGAAAACATTTTACCGAATCCCAACCAACCACGAGTAAGGTTTGATTACAACGAGCTTGAGGGACTTGCGGTTTCGGTTCGCACAAACGGAATGCTTCAACCCATAAACGTACGAAAAAGAGCCGACGGGAAGTACGAGCTTATTTCGGGCGAACGAAGGCTCAGGGCGGCACGAATGGTGGGAATGACAAAGCTTCCCTGTGTGGTTATGGACGTTTCGGACGAGCAATCCGCATTGTTTGCCATAATTGAAAACGTTCAAAGACAAAATCTTGATTTTTTTGAAGAAGCGGTCGCCATTGAACGGCTTATGACCGAATACGGATTATCTCAGGAGGAGATTTCAAAAAAATTAGGTAAGGCACAGTCAACACTCTCAAATAAGCTCAGGCTTCTTCGTCTTAGTGAGGAGCTGCGAGACAAAATCTCTTATGCAGGTCTTACGGAGCGTCACGCAAGAGCCTTGCTTTCTCTACCCGATAACACTACAAGGGGCAGGGTTCTTGATATAATAATCGAAAGACATCTGACCGTTACTGAGTCCGAAAGACTTATAAACGATGTGCTCAGACGTAAAAAAGCAAAGAAAAAGCCTCAGATGCGAGCCTATAAGGATATGCGGATTTTCATAAATACCCTAAATCACGCCGTTGACGTTATCCGCAAGGCGGGTATTGAAGCGGACACGGCAAAAAGCGAAACGGACGAGTATTTTGAGTACGTTATAAGAATTTCAAAGCCCGAGGAAACGTCAGTTGCCGCAGTTACTACCCAAGCGGTGTAATAAATGCAAAATGCAGAATGCAAAATTATCGGGGCTAACGCCGAATTATAGATAAAGTAGTTGCAACGCGAAGCCTAACCTCTCTGCGTAAGGAGAGAGGGGGCAAGGAACACGACCGCCGCCAGTGGCGGATGAAGGGAGTGTGAGTTGGCGTAGCGGTCAAAATTGTGCGAAGTGAACAACGAGCAAACAATTTTGGGCACCGCAAGAGGACTTAACATCATTGAAAGTTATAAATAAAAGTTTTAAGCGTGATAGCAAGATTTTGATTAAATAAAGCTTGTCGGATGGTGGAGAGTCCTGTTCACTTGCTTTTAGCTATCAGTTCGATAGAACAATAAAACCCCGTAGGGTTTAGGCTTGCCTAAACCGCTAAGTTATTGATAAACCAAACGGGCTGGGCAAGCCACAGCCCCTACAGTAATTTATTCTTCAGTTCGATAGAACAACCACAAATCCTTGATATTAATTATGCATTACAAATTACTTCGGTATATTCTCCGCAAGGAGTTTATATAGTGTAACAGACCCCCTGTTACACAAGCCATATCTTTCTCTTTCACACCCCACATCCACAGCGGAAGGCTCCTGCCGAAAGGCGGGAGCTTTCTGCTATGGGAGTAGCCCGACTTCACTTTTTGTGTAACAAAAAACTTCACTAAATAATAGTGGTGGGTAGTTCTCTTGCGGTTTTTCTTCGGTCGGATAGAAAATATCGAAAATAAACCCCATTGTAAATCTAAAACTAAAATGCTATTATAAACACGGTGATTTTATGACGAATGATATCATGGCAGATTTACTGTCAATGAAGGACGAAGAATACAAGAAATTTCACTCTGCGCTTATGCCCACAATTGACCCCGAAAGTGTAATCGGTATACGTGTACCTGTTTTGAGGAAATACACAAAGGATTTATACAAAAAGGGCGGGTATGAGGATTTTTTGCAAGGTTTACCCCACAAATATTATGAGGAAAACAATCTTCACGCCTTTCTTATTGAACAGGAAAAGGATTATGGCACTCTAATTGAAAAATTAAATGCATTTTTACCGTACGTTGACAACTGGGCAACCTGCGATATGCTTTCACCTAAGATTTTTAAAACCCACAAAAAAGAATTGCTCAATGAAATTGATAAATGGATAAATTCGGGTGAACCATATATAATTCGTTTCGGTATAAAATCCCTTATGCAATATTATCTTGACGAGAATTTTGATGTTTCTTTTGCTCAGAAAGTTGCGGATGTGAAAAGCGACGAGTATTACGTTAATATGATGAGGGCGTGGTATTTTGCAACGGCTCTTTCAAAGCAATATGAAGTATCGGTAAAGTTTCTCGAAAATCGTATTCTTGATAAATGGACTCACAATAAGACTATATCTAAAGCTTGCGAAAGCTACCGTATTTCATTTGAAAATAAAATATACTTAAAAACATTACGATGTTAACGAATTCTCTTTGCGAAATTTTTCGTAAAGAGAATTTTTATGTCCTTTTAGGTTGAAATGGATATTATTTATATGTTATAATTTTTATATATTTCTTTTTGAGAGGAGTGGGGTTACGTGATAAAAGCGGCGGTTTTTGACCTTGACCATACACTTTTTGACAGATACGAAACCATTAAAATTCTCGTACCCCAATTGCGTAAGCATTTTGACCTTGGGGAAGGTATTACGGATGAATATTTCATTCAGGAATTGACTTACGCCGACAAGCATTTTGTCCATAAAGGGTGGCAGGGGATTTATAACCACCTTGTAAGCAAGGGTATTTTTAAAACCATACCCACATTTTCGGAATATACCGAAATAGTTTTACGTCATTTCAGGCACATTGCCGTGAAATACGACTTCGCCGAGCCCACGCTCAGAAAATTGAAGGCAATGGGTATAAAGGTGGGGCTTATTACCAACGGCACCGAGGAATTACAATACAAAAAACTCGGTATGCTGGGCTTAACGGATTGCTTTGATGAAATAATTGTCAGCGGGCAGACCCCCTACGAGAAGCCCGACGAAAAAATATTCCTTATGATGGCTGACAAAATGGGGCTTAATCCCGATGAAATGCTTTATATCGGTGACCATCCCCGTAACGATGTTGAAGGCTCAAGGAATGCGGGTTTTGTAGCAGTGTGGGTTAAAACCACGGGCACGTGGATTTTCCCCGAAATAGAAAAGCCTGAATTACAGGTTGAAACCGTTGAAGAAATCCCCGATTTAATTGAGAAAATAAACAACAGGTGAGTTTTTAATGATTGGTGAACGCTTTTTACCTATAACCTTAAAAGAGGTTGAAGAACGAGGCTGGGCAGAGGTGGACTTTGTCTACGTGTGCGGTGATGCATACGTGGACCATCCGTCCTTCGGTGCGGCTATTATAACCCGTGTTCTTGAGGCTCAGGACTTTAACGTGGCTTTTCTTGCTCAACCCAATTTTAAAAGCTGTGAGGATTTCAAGCGTTTTGGAAAGCCCCGTCTTGGCTTTATGGTGTCCGCGGGTAATATTGACTCAATGGTTGCTCATTATTCCGTAGCCAAAAGAAAAAGAAGCTACGATTACTACTCGCCCGGCGGTAAGTTCGGCTTAAGACCCGACCGAGCAACCGAGGTTTACTGTAAGCTTATTCGTGAGGCCTACCCCGATTCACCTATTATTATCGGTGGCCTTGAGGCTTCACTTAGGCGTTTTGCCCATTACGATTATTGGGAGGACGAGGTGCTTGAAAGCCTGCTTGTTTCCTCGGGTGCGGATATTCTCACCTACGGTATGGGCGAAAATATTATAAGAAAAATCGCAACACTTCTTGATAAGGGTGTGCCCGTAAATAAAATTCGTGATGTCCGCGGTACTGTGTGGCTCGGTAACAGGGGTGATAAAATTCACTACGACTACACGGGAGAATGGGACGTTGAAAAAATAAAAACCGACAAGGAATACTACGCAAAAGCCTTTGCCGAGCAATATAAAAATCAGGATAGCTGCTACGGTAAGGCGCTTGTGGAATATTACGGCGACAAAATGCTTGTGCAGAATCCCCCCATGCCACCCCTCGAGAGGGAGGAGCTTGACGAGGTTTATGCATTGCCCTATATGAGAACCTATCACCCCTCTTACGAAAAGGACGGGGGAGTTCCCGCCATAACCGAGGTTCAGTTCTCACTTACCCATAACAGAGGTTGCTTCGGCGGTTGCAATTTCTGTGCACTTGCTTTCCATCAAGGCAGAAGTGTTCGTTCAAGAAGCATTGAAAGTGTGGTTGAGGAAGCAAAGCTCCTTACCGAGATGAAGGGCTTTAAGGGATATATAAACGACGTGGGCGGACCTACCGCAAACTTCAGATATCCTGCCTGTGATAAACAACTTGAAAGCGGTGTTTGTCCCAACAAAAAGTGCCTTGCACCCGAGCCCTGCAAGAATTTAAAGGCAGACCACAGTGAATATATAAAACTCCTTTCGGAGATTGAAAAAATACCGAAAATCAAAAAGGTTTTCATTCGCTCGGGCATAAGATTCGATTATCTTATGGCGGATAAATCACCCTCGGGCAACGCTTTTTTCAAGAAATTGGTTAAGGACCACGTCAGCGGTCAGCTTAAGGTTGCTCCCGAGCATTGCTCAGGTGACGTTTTGCGTCTTATGGGTAAGCCTGATTTCAAGGTTTACGAGAAGTTCAAGGACAGATATTTTGAGCTTACCAAGAGCTTCGGTATGGAGCAGTACCTTGTTCCCTATCTTATGTCAAGCCACCCCGGCAGTAAGCTTTCAGATGCGGTGAAGCTTGCGGAATATATTAAGCGTTGGCATTATAATCCCGAGCAGGTGCAGGATTATTATCCCACGCCGGGTACGGCTTCAACGGTTATGTTTTATACGGAAATTGACCCTTTTACAATGAAAAAGGTTTACGTTCCCAAAACACCAGAGGAAAAGCGTATGCAAAGAGCCTTGCTTCAGTGTGCTGACCCCAAGAACGGGGACCTTGTAAGAACGGCTCTTAGAATGTGCCACCGTGAGGATTTAATAGGATTTGACAAAAAATGCCTTGTTAAGCCGTCCTATAAGGACAGGGTTGAACAGGCTAAAAAGCAAAAAGAAAATCAACGGGGCAAAAACAACAAAAACACCAAAGGACGAAACGGCAGAAATGCAGGAAAGAGGCGATATTAATGCAGCTTTTAAAAATCGACAAGGATAATTATATCGGTCAGGCAGACCCTTATATTCTTGAGCATAACGGCAAATACTATATTTATACAACGGGTGATGACGGTCTTTACGGCTATTCCTGTGACACTCTTTTAGGTGATTGGAAATTTGAGGGGCAGATTTTCACCATTCCCAACAGAACTAATTTCTGGGCACCCTCAGCCATTTGTCTTGACGGTAAATTTTATATTTATTTTTCATTTGAACTCGATGAGGCAGAGCCCGACCGGGGCGGTCACCACGGTGCAATGCACGTTTTAGAGGGCGACAATCCTATGGGTCCCTTTGAGTTAAAGGGTCAGATAGCACCGCCTTTCAGCATTGACTCACACATTGTTAAAACCGATGCAGGGCTTTTCCTCTTTTATTCACCCAACACCTTTGAGGGTGAAAGAATAGGTACACATATTGTTGTGCAGAAAATGAGCGACCCCTATACACTTGAGGGCGAGCCTAAGGTCGTGCTCCTTCCCTCCATTGATGAAGAAATTTTCTGCCGCAACAGATACAAAGAGGGTCAGCATTGGCATACTCTTGAAGGCGCCTTCTGGTTTAAAGAGGGCGAGTGGCAGTACCTTATGTACAGTGGCGGACGTTACGAGGATGAAACCTATTTTGTAGGCTATGCCGCCGCTAAGACGGACGAGCAGGATTTAAGAAAAGTAGATTTCAAAAAAATGCCGGATGATAAAACCTACGCACCCCTTCTCAGAAGTAACGAGTGGGAGGAAGGCACGGGTCACAATAGTGTGATTAAGGTTGACGGTGAGTATTATTGTGTTTACCACGCACGAAATGCCGAGGCAGACGGTCTCCCCGGTGACAGAAGAAATGCACGAATTGCAAAAATGAAGGTTCACGACGGTGTTATTGAAATTGCAAGACACCCCGACCATATATAAAGGAGTATTATTATGATTATTGATGAGCTTGTTGGTTTTTCAAATCTTTACGGCAGTAACGAGGAATTGGTTCTTGCAGGTGGTGGCAATACCTCTGCAAAGGACGGAGATATAATGTATATAAAGGGCTCGGGTACAAGGCTTTGTGATATTACCGCAGAGGGCTTTGTGGCAATGAGCCGCAGTAAAATTGCAGAAATTTTCACTAAAACCTATCCCGACAACGACAAAGAGCGTGAGGCGCTTTCTCTTGCTGACCTTATGGCGGCAAAGCTCCCCAATCAGGAAAATAAGCGTCCCAGCGTTGAAACAACCCTGCACAGTTTATTCCCTCAGCGATTTGTTTTGCATCTTCACCCCGCGCTTATTAACGGTGTTACCTGCTCCAACGAAGGCAAAATTGCCTGTGACAGGCTTTTTGGCAACAGAGTTTTGTGGATTGACCCCGTAAAGCCCGGTTATACACTTGCAAAAATCTGCTACGATACCCTTGCTGAGTATAAAAACGCTACAGGTAACGATGCAGATATTGTGCTTCTTGCAAACCACGGTATTTTTGTAGCCGACGATACGGTTGAGGGTCTTGGTGACAAGCTTTTCTTCGTAATGGATAAAATCCGTGAGGAAATTACAAACGAGCCCGATTTCTCTGTAGGTGAGTTTGACGGTGAAAAGGGTCGTGATATATTCAATGAAATTTCAGAGGTGTTTGGTGAGGATAGCGTCGTAACCTACGAGCCCTCGGCACTTTCACTTGAATATGCAAAGAATAAAGAGTCTTTTGATAAGATTTATTATCCCTTTAACCCCGACCAGGTGGTTTACTGCAAGCCCTATCCCGTTTACGTTGAGGTATTGGGTGAGGTTAAGGGTATAGTTGAAGAGTACAAAGCCAAAAACGGTTTTCTTCCCAAAATTGTTTTTGTTAAGGATTGCGGACTTTTCGGTGTTGACTACTCACAAAAGGGTAGCGAAACTGCCGTGGCACTCTTTAACGATGCTATGAAAATATCCGTTTATGCACGTGATTTTGGTGGTGGTAAGCCTATGAGTCCGGATCTTACGGACTTCATAGTAAACTGGGAAGCAGAAAGCTACAGAAGTAAACAATAAACCTTAAAAAACTGAATTAATAACCAAAAAAGAGCCTTGTTATTTATGGAAAACACCAAAAATAATTTAAGGCTCTTTATTTTAATTGATTTTTAATATTTGTGTGTTAGAATATTTTTTGTAAATATTGCTTTATAATAAAGTAAAGGAGAAAGTCTTATGACAAAAGAAACCCTCTTTTGTGAGAAAAACGGTAAGCTTCACGTAGGACATACTATATTGACAGGCTTCGCTTTTCTTGCGTCATCAATTGCTTG
Source organism: Clostridia bacterium (assembly GCA_017550105.1). GTDB lineage: Bacteria > Bacillota > Clostridia > Oscillospirales > Acutalibacteraceae > DTU089. The sequence goes on from JAFYLQ010000001.1 coordinate 89,565, forward strand.
GGCGATTTACGATCCCTATATTACAAAAATCCTTAACAGATTACTTACAGAATCAGTTTGGATTACAGGTCTCAGCGAAAAACTGAATGAGCTTTTCCCGGTTCTTGCAGAATTTGCAAAAACTCAGGGACAGGATGTTGGTACTGCCGCAGGGGGAATTACACTTGTTCCCTTGTTCATCGGTGTCATTATGACCTTCGATAACATTTTCGGCGTTATTTTCCAGCCCACATTCGGTAAGCTTTCGGACCGTTGCCATTCAAAGCTCGGTAAACGCAGACCCTTCGTAGTTTACGGTGCACCTGTTTCAGCATTATTATTTGCAATTATTCCTGTGGTTGCTTTAACAAATTCACTTCCCGGAACAATGGTTTGCATTATTCTTTTTGTGTTCTCAATGTCCTTGTGGCGAGCACCTGCAGTAGCTCTTATGCCCGCTCTTACACCGCCCCACTTAAGAAGTGAGGGTAATGCCATTATTAACCTTATGGGTGGCGTAGGATCGGTTATCGGTCTTGCCGCAGGTGGCATCGTATCCGCAGTTTATCTTTTGGTTACAGGCGTTGAGGTTACTGCAGAAAACGAACAGACAACAAGCTTCCCATTCGTTTTCCTTGTTGGTGCGGTTGTTATGATTGTTGGTATGCTTGTTATCCGCTTCTTCGTTAAAGAACCCTCAAGCAAGCTTGAGGCCGTTGCGATGCAGAATCAGTTAGCCGACGAAAAAGCAAAGGCAAAGGCTGAAAAAGAGGCTAAAAAAGCCGCAAAAGCCGAAGCAAAGAAAGAAAAGCTTTCAAAGAGTGAAAGAAAGAGTCTTATCTGTATGCTCGGTGGCTTGTTCTTCCTTTTCTGCGGTACAAACGCAATTACAACCTTCTTTGCTCTTTTTGCAGCGGAGGTTCTCGGCAAGTCAACAGGTGAAGCAACAATTATGACAACGTTGTTTGCTCTTTGCTCTGCTGCTGCCGCTATTCCCGCAGGTAAAATGGGTAAGAAACTTGGCAGAAAAAAGACAATCCTTATCGGTCTTATCGTATTTATGACCGTGTTCTTGCTTTACGTAATAACAGGAAGTATGGCTATTATATGGGTTGCACTTATATTCGGTGGCTTCGCAAATATGTTTATCACGGTTAATACCTTACCCCTTGTTCTTGAAATCGGCGGTATCAATAAGGTTGGTACATTTACCGGTTACTACTACACCGCAACCTTCTCCGCACAGATTGCTTCACCCATAGTTTACGGTATTGTTCGTATGTTTACAGGCTCATATTTATCGCTCTTTATATACAGCCCGGTAATGTTCGCTTTGTCAATACTCCTCATACTCTTTGTTAAGCACGGTGAAGCAGTTCCCGATGAAATACTTAAAAAAGTACAAGAAGAAAATGACGACTAAATAAAAACTTACCCCCGGTTATCAAACCGATAATCGGGGGTATTTCTATGTGGTTTTTTAATTGTTGTTTAAAAGCTCTGCGAATAATTCGTAGTCGGTTTCGTTAATTGTGCCGTCGTTGTTTAAGTCGCCTGCAATTGTCTGTAATTGGTTGAGCTCGGAAAGAGAGTTGATTACAAGCTCAATTTCCTGATAGTCTAAAACGTCGCAAACGCCGTCACCATTAACGTCTGATTTCACAACAAGGTAATAGGTCTCTAAAACTGTGCCGTATTTAGTAACCTTTATTTCGGCACCGGTGCCGTAATAACCGTTTTCGTCCTTGGTTATTTCAATTTCTGCACCGTTTACGGCTTCAATAATACCTGCAACGTCATCACAATTCAAAAGGTCTGTTACGATAACGTTGCTGTTTTCTGCAAAGAGCTCGGCGTTCTTTAAGGCAACGTATTCAACGGATTCATCAACAAATACAAAGACCTCTTCGTTTGAAACGGTGTCTCTGTCCGTAGCGTTTGCCTCAACGCGATAGGTGTAAGGGATGTTCGCCTCAATTGTGTCGGTATATGCTAAGGTTGTACCTGCATCATAAGTCCAGATGTACTCAAATTCTCCGTTACCTGCCTTGCGATAGAGAACGTAGCTTTCGGCAAATTCTGTAATCTCCCATGAAACGCGAACCTGAACCTTACCATCGTCGGTCTTTTCGGGGTTTTCTATTTTAAGACCTGTAACTGCACTGAGGGGAGCGGGGATATAAATTTCAACAAGCTCGGAGGTTGAGGTACCTCTTTCAGCGTCCTTTGAAACTGCCTTAACAGCGTAGTTGTAATAAACGTCAGTTAAAATATCAGTATCTGTATAGGAGTAGGCAGTTAAGCCCTCCTCTGCGGTAACGGTAGCAATTTCCGTCCACTCTGTTTCATTCTGATATTTTCTTAAAATAACGTATTCATCAGCGAATTCAACGCTGCCCCAAGTGATGGTTGCGTAGGGCTGATTGTTGTTGAAATCCTTAACGTAGTCTGAAATTACAACCTCTGCAAGGGGCGGATAGGGGAATCTTGCACTTGCAGATTCGGTGTTTGCTATTTTACCTTCACCAACGGCAACAACTGTGTAGGTGTAGGTGGTTCCCTCATCAATTTCAATGTCTGTAAATGAGCCTGAAATTGCCTCGAGCAATACGGGTTCGCCGTCATTAACTGATTTATAAACCTCAAGAGCGGTAGCATCGGGACATTCAAAGTCAACCTTGACGTAAGCGTAATTTCCGTCGGTTGCAGGAACGTATTCTGCATTCACTTTGATTTCAACAAAGTTTGCCATACCGTCACGGTACTGACTTTCGGTTTCATCAAATGTAGCTGAAACTGTGTAGTAGAAGGGCTCGGTTTTGCCTTCCTCGGTAACGTCAACATATTCGTTGGTTTCGCTTGTTCCGAGCACCTCGAAGGTGTCAGAGCCTTTTGCCTTGCGATAAATTGTGTAGAGGTCTGCGTTTTCAATTGCATCCCAGGTAAGCGCCGTGCCGTTTTCCGTAACGGTTACGGAGTTGAGTGTGGGAATAATAACCGCAATAGCGGACTGCAGGTTGTAGGTGCTGCTGTCACCTGTGTCATTAAATGAGCGAACCGCATATTCGTAAGTGATACCGCATTCAACTGTATAGTCAAGGTAGGTGGTTTCGGTTATGCCCGAAGCAAGTACGGTCCATGAGCCGCCGGGAAGTCTTCTGTAAACGTTGTACTTTGTGGCACCCTTTATTGCCTTCCAGGTTGTTTCGATACAAAGTGAGCCGTCATCGGTTACAATCTGTTGTGAGGTAAAGTTGGGCTTGCCGAGGCATATTCCTTTTGTTCCTGCAGAGTAATAGCTGCTGAAAACGTTATTTGCATCAAAGGCACGTACTGTATAGGTGTAGGAATACCCGCTTGCTTTTTTACAACCGTCGTTGTATTTAACGGTGCTTCCGCTTTTTATGGTAGCTATATGAGTCCATTCTGAGGCATCGTTAATTTTGCGGTATACTCTGTAGCCCGTAGCACCGGGAACCTTGGACCATTGAACCTTTGCACGGTAGCTTGAATCGAAGGTAACGGGTTCAAGCTTGGGTGCTTCAAGATACTTTGCAGTAATACCTGTGCCGTTAAAAGCACCTGCGTTTGTATCTGAAAAGGCTTTAACTGTGTAGGTGTAGGTTTTTCCTGAAACTGTATCCTTGTCCACGAAGGATTTATTTGTGGTAGTACCGATATTTGTCCAGCTTGAACCGTTTTTGCGGTAAACTGCGTATTTTGTTACGTTGGGGTTGTCGCACTTCCATTGGATTTTTAAACCGTTAACCGTAGCGGCAACTTTTGTGAGTGTGGGTGCGGGAATATAGTCAAAATCAACACCGTCAGAATTATAGGAGCTTGTGGATTTGCCACTGAACGCCTTTACGGTGTAGGTGTATTTCCAGTCGTCGCTTTTAGCGGCTTTGTCTGTGTAGGACGTTGTTTTGCCGTTTTTAATGGTGGCAATTTTTGCCCATTCGTAATCGCTTAAGGAACCACCCTTACGATAAACGTAGTAGCCCTCGGCACCACTTATTGCCTTCCAACTGATTTTTGCATTACCTGCGGCACCCGTGCCGTTCACGGAAATTACAGGAGTAGCAAGGTACTTGATTGTAAGACCCGTTTTGTTATAACGGCTTACGAATTTTCCCTCGGCACACTTAACGGTGTAGGTGTAGGAGGTACCGCTTTTTGCAGTTTTGTCGGTGTAGGTTTTGGACTTAGCACCGAGCGTTGCAATACGTGTCCACGACTTATCACCGGATGCTTTTCTGTAAACGTAGTATTCGGTAGCAGTTGAAAAGGGTGTCCAGGTGATTTTAGGACCTGAAACGGTGTTTGCTATTGATTTAAGCTCAACAGTCTTTTTGCTGATACGGTCCACGTTGATGGTAAAGGTTTTAAGTGAAGACGTATCTATTGACTTTTCGCCCTCAACCTCAATATAGGTGTAGCACCTGCCGTAGTAAGTACCGCTGGGTAAGGTTTTGAATTCCCATGTGACTGTAAGGGGAGTGTTGCCTGCGGTGGTGCTATAGTTTTTAGAATAACTTCGGATCTGACTCTGATAGTTTTTGTCCGAATATATTTCCACGGCAAAGAATGAATTTTTCTTACCCTTGCTTAATTGCATAAAGTAAAGCTTATCCTTATCCCCGTAAAGATTATAGGTAAATTTCTGTGCTTCAAGCTTTTCGTCGGTGGGAACTATTTCACCGTAAGCCAGGTTGTAGTTTTTGAAGGCATCTACCGCATTGGCAACAACGGCGAAGGAGCCTAAAACAACCATAACAACAAGAAGCGAAAGCAAAGCTTTTGTTGTAAAACGAGTTTTGTTCATTAAAAAACCTCCTGTGACAAAATACAGTTATACCAATACATTATATAATATCGGAAATGGGATTTCAATATTAATTTAATAAATATAAATGTCGAAAAAATGTACGTAAAGTAAACAAATTTTAAATAAATTCCCCAATGCTTGACTCTTACGGCACACATATAATAAAATTTATAAACACTTACCAAAAAAATCAGGGTATTTTTGGGAGGGGTTCTTGTTGCATTTTTCGGGCAAAGGTGTTATCATATACGTGATTATGGAGAATTATGTTCAAGAGGTGTGTAATGACGGGTTCCAACACTCAGCTTTATAAGGCTGCCTTCGAAAAATTACCTGTTGAAAAACAGAACAGAATCCTCACAGTTGCAAGGAGCGAGTTTGCCGACAACGGCTTCGAAAATACCTCGATTCAGCAGATTGCAAAGAAGTCGGGTATAAGCGTTGGTGCGGTGTACAAGTACTTTGAAAACAAAGAGGCTCTTTTCACGGCAGTGGTTCAGGAGGGGTTATCCTCTCTGGAGAATTTCTTGTTGGAAATGTCATCCTCTGAGGACGATATACTTCTCAAAGCCGAAAAGATTATACGCGAGTTACTTGCCTATTCCCGAAAGCACCCCGAGATAATAAAAATTTACTGTTCTCTCACAACGGGTGGCAATACGGAGTTTTTAAACGAGCTTTCCCAACGTATTGAGGCGGTTTCTGCTTCAATTTACACCCGAGCCATAAGTGTGGCGCAGGAAACGGGCGAGGTTCGTAAGGACGTGAACCCTGCGTTTTTCGCATTTTTGCTTGACAGTATATTAATGATGCTACAGTTTTCTGCTGTGTGCCCCTATTATCAGGAACGATTCTTTATCTACACCGGTCAGCAGGCTCCGGAAAGTGACGAGCAGATTGTCGAACAGACCTTGATGTTCTTAAAAGCCGCATTCAATTTTAAATAACAGTCCCATTAGTAAAGGAAAGGTGACAATATTGAAAAAGTTATTATCAATAATTCTCGTGCTGAGTATTGTTATGGGCGCCTTCGTGATATCCGTTTCTGCGGGTGACGAGGCTCTTACCGATGGCGAAAAAAGTCTGATGAAAATTCAGCTTATTGACGCAAACGGTGACGGCGCATATACCACAAACGATGCGGCGGCGTTTCTTAAGGCGGCGGCAGGTATAACTGCAGATGCCAACGATGCTAAGTACGACCTTGATTTTGACGGCGTGGTATCCGTTTCGGATGCTCAGCAGGCACTCAGAATAGTTTCGGGTATTGCACCCGTGCTTAACGAGGCAGAGACCCTTGCGCTTTTCAACGAAAAGGTTAACAGTGTTAAAACCGTTCGTCCCGGTTTCCAGAAAACCGAGACAATACAGTGTCCCTCAGTTAAGGTTACCACAACAGGTGCACCCCTCAGTTCCTTGAACGTTTCAAATATGGAGTTCAATCAGTACGTTGACAAGGTAGTGGGCTTGTTAGGCTCATTTATGGACTCAAGTCAGCTCAATGAAATGAAGCAGCAGGCTAAGGATATTTATTTGCCCCAGACTGCAACCAAAACCGTTGCGGCTCGTTCAAACAGCCACTATTCATATTTCCCCGTAAATAACCTTGGTTGGTCAAGTAAGCTTACTGTTAATGATATCACCGGTACAACCTTTAAGGTTGAGGGCAGCAATGTTGTTTGCACCATAAACTTGGGTGAATACACATACATTGGTGATGAATACCCCACAGGCTCAAGCGGATTCTCCAAAAGACAGAGTCTTCCTTATGGCAAGGTTTTCAACATTCCTTCCTTAGATGAAAGTGACGGCTCGGTTGTTAATAAGGTTCAGTTCAAGAACGGCAAAATTGTGCTTAAGGCAGATTTAGCAACGGGCGACGTGCTTTCTGTTGATTACAGCTACACTTATATTTGCAACATTAAGAGCGCTCCTCAGGAAGAAAGCAGTATGGTTATGACAACATCAACAACGGCAAATATTACAGATAATTACGTTATGAATAGGGTTACGGTGGATTAATATGGCAAAAGTTAAGGTTACGATGGAAAACGGCGGCACTTTCACAATTGAGCTTTGCCCCGAGCAGGCACCCATCACCTGCGAAAACTTCTTAAAGCTTGTAAACGAAGGCTTTTATAACGGTCTTACCTTCCACAGAGTTATTGAAAACTTTATGGCTCAGGGCGGTGACCCCGAGGGCACAGGCTGTGGCGGTAGCGACGAAAATATTAAGGGCGAATTTGCAATGAACGGCGTTATGAACACCCTTTCACACACGCGCGGCGTTATTTCAATGGCGCGCTCACAGAATCCTAACTCCGCAAGCAGTCAGTTCTTTATCTGCTACGGTGACTGCACCTTCCTTGACGGTCAGTATGCGGCATTCGGTAAAGTAATCGAGGGTATGGAAACAGTGGATGATTTCCTTAAAATCGACCGCAGAATGAGCTTCGGCGGCGAGCACTCAACCCCCGTTGAACCCATAGTAATGAAAACCGTTGAGGTTATTGAATAAGGATAAAATTTAAAGGAGATATAAAAATGAAAAAAGAAAAGGGAATGTTCCTGCATAACCTGTTCGGAACTAAACCTGGTGAGGGCGTTCAGCCTAAGGAAGCTATAGCTTACAGTATCACCGGTATAGGTCAGAACTTTATTTGTACAATTGTAGGTTCATACATAGCAGTCTTTATGACTGATGCACTTCTTTTTGGTGCAGATGGTGTAAAAGTCGGATTTTTAGACGGTGCAAAAGCTGTTGCTGTGCTTATGCTTGTTGCTCGTATTTTCGATGCCTTCAACGACCCGATTATGGGTTCATTTGTTGACAAAACCCGTACAAAATGGGGTAAATGTCGTCCCTACCTTAAGTGGATGGCTGTTCCCATTGGTGTTATGACAATTCTCTGCTTCCTTCCTTTATTCAAAGCAGATAATATCGCAAAGGGCATTGGTGTAAATTCAGCGTTCGCTATTATTTCAATAATTTACGTTATTTGGAGCGTTGTATATACAGTTGCTGACGTTCCTTATTGGGGACTTTCAACCTGTATGACAAATAATACGGAAACACGTAGTAACATTCTTACTGTTGCACGTATGGCTTGTACCGTTGGTGCAGGTGCAGTTACTGTTTTCCTTCCTATAATTACAGGTGCGCTTACAAAACAGTATAAATACGTCGGTCCTGTTCTTGACGAAGCAAAAAATGTTGTAGAATATAATGATTATTATGAAATTCTTGCGGCAAAAGCTGACGCTATACAGAATATGATGGCACAGGGTTATCTGGAAAGCGAAGCTGTTGCTACCTTCAACGGAACTGTTATACAGGGTCTTGAAGCTGCCAATGCAGATGTTCTTAAATGGACATACTTCATTGCCGCTGTAGTACTTGTAGTTGCAGCACTTCCCATGTTCTTCTACGGCTTCAAAAATACAAAAGAGCATTTCACAACAACCGATACACCCCCCAGCTTTAGTCACAACATTAAGCTCCTTTTCAAGAACAAAGAGCTTCTTCTTATTGTTCTTTCAGGTATCCTTGGCGGTGCAAGAATGGTTTATTCATACACCGGTGGTCTTTATTTTGCAAAGTATATTCTTAAAAATGAGGGTATGTACAGTACAATCACTCTTCTGGTTGTTCCCGGTGGACTTATCGCATCACTTCTTGTTCCTTGGATGGCAAAGAAATTCACAAAGAAGTGGTCATACATCATCGTTCACCTTTTCGGTGGCGTTGTAATGCTTGCAATGTTCTTTGTTGGTTATGAGAGTACAGGTGCACTTATATTCGCAGCAATCGGTCTTGTGCTTCTTGGTATTCCTCAGGGTGTTAACAACATTATCACCTACGCTATGATTGGTGACACTGTTGACTACCTCGAGTGGAAAACAGGTGAGCGTGGCGAGGGTATCTGCTACGCTATGCAGACACTTATTAACAAAATCGGTATGGCAGTTGGCGCCTTCATCGGCGTTATGTCACTTAGTATTGCAAACATCAATACCAAAACATACGAGGTTGGTGACCCCGACAAGCTTTGGGCAGTTCTTGTTATTTCAGGTGCTGTAAGTATGTTTGCTTGTGCTGTTCCTATGTTCTTCTACACAATTACAGAAAAACGTCAGGCACAGATGGTAGCCGAAATCGAAGCAAGAAAAGAATAAAAACAGCAAAAAACCCCCGAAACCAAACGGTTTCGGGGGTTTTTTAAATGCAAAATGCAGAATTAAAGGGGCAAAGCCGAAATTATAGATAAAGCCGAAATTATAGATAAAGTAAATGTAATGCAAAGCCCAACCTCTCTGCGTAAGGAGAGAGGGGGACCGCCATTTTTCAAGTTGTTTAATGTGTTAATTTTCAAGCGAGTGATATATTTTATTTTGGTGTTTAGCTCGACGGAGCGGTGGAGAGTCCCAATCAGTTATTGTATAAATAAATTATATAGGTGGAGTGATGGGTGGTTTAGGTTGCGGTTAGTTTCCTGTTGGTTAGCGCATTCAACCACCGTAGGGGCTGTGGCTTGCCCAGCCCGAAAGCATTAATTTTACAGCAAACTAAAACGGGTCAGGCAAGCCTGACCCCTACAGTACTTTATTGTTTTCATCAACTTTATC
>JAFYLQ010000014.1 GCA_017550105.1 Clostridia bacterium
AGGCATACTCCGGCAAGGATGTAAGCTACGGCACAACTAAAACAGTGACCGTTGGTGTACCCACAATTCTTTCCGCTAAAAAGAGCGGTGAAAGCATTACCCTTAAATGGGCACAGCAGAGCAATACCGTTTATTACAGAATTTATGCAAAAGCACCCGGTGATGCTGAATACACTAAGGTAGCTACCATAACCAACCCCAAAACAACATCATATACCTTCAAGCAGCTCTCGGCTCAGGGGACACAGATTAAGGTGCGTGCATTCTACACATCAAACGGCAAAACAACATACGCCACAACACCGCTTTATACAGTTAAATGAATTTAGTGAAAATATATCAAAAAACTTAAAAATAATTGTTGCATTTTACAAAAGTATGTGTTATTATACTTAAGTCTATGTGTGCGTTGTTATCCCGTTTTGGGGTCAACGGCAGTTAATGGCAACATTAAAGCTGGCGGTCCGCTGCTTATTCTCGCAATAGTTTAAGTACGAACGCTTGAAAAAAATCGGAGGTTATTATGGACGCATTAAAACTTATTGCACAGGACAGCCTTAAGGCTGAGAAGCCCGCTTTCGAAATCGGTGATACTATCCGTATCGACGTTAAGATTCGTGAAGGCGAGAGAGAAAGAATTCAGGCTTTCGAAGGTACAGTTATCGCAAAGCACGGTAGCGGTATCAGCGAAACATTCACAGTACGCCGTGTAGCTTACGGTGTAGGTGTTGAAAGGGTTTTCCCCGTTCACTCACCCAACGTTGCAGATATCAAAATCGTTCGTCGTGGTAAAGTTCGCAGAGCAAAGCTTTATTATCTTCGTGACAGAGTCGGCAAGGCTTCTAAGGTTAAGGAAAAAATCGGCTAATAAGCCGAAAGGTGAGGGGCAGATATATTTATCTGCCCTTAAATCTTATTCAGAAGGTTGATATTATGAACAAAGACAATTTATTTATAGACGTTGACAGTAATTCCGAGTCCACTCCTGCAAAGGAGGATGAGGTTGTTTACACCGCCCCCGAAAAGGAAGAGGAAGCAAGTGTTGTTACTGACGCCAAGCCCGAAAAGGAGGAAATTCCCCCTAAGAAAAAGGCACTTTTGTCCTTTTTTGATTTAGTTTCGGTTGTAATGAGTTCATTTGTAATCATTGCAATTGTGTTCGTTTTCGTGTGCCGTCTTGTAGGCGTTGACGGTGAGTCAATGACTAACACACTTCAGCAGGGCGACTGGCTTCTTACTGTTAATAAAACCGAGTACGTAAACGGTGATATTGTTGTTATCACTCAGGATACTTGGTTTAATGCACCCCTTATTAAGCGTGTTGTTGCAACAGGCGGTCAGGAAATCATTGTTGACGAGCAGACTGATTCAGTTTACGTTGACGGTGTGCTTCTTGATGAGCCCTATATCAAGGAACAGTTTATTAACAACGAGGGTATTCACGAATATCCCTTAGTGGTGCCCGAGGGCTACCTTTTCTGTATGGGTGACAACCGTAACGGCTCTACGGATAGCCGTTTTGCAGAGGTTGGACTTATAGACGAAAGGGAAATTTTAGGCAAGGCCGTAGTAAGAATTTTACCCTTCGGGGATTTTGATATTTACGATTATGAATGATTCACAAAAACAAACAGTACAATGGTTTCCGGGTCATATGGCGAAAACTCGCAGACTTATTAAAGAAAGTCTGCCCTTCGTTGACCTTGTAACCGAAATAGTTGATGCCCGTATTCCTATGAGCTCCTCTAACCCCGAGCTTAAGGAGATGATAGGCAACAAGCCCCGTATAGTTCTTCTTAACAAATGTGACGTTGCGGACGAAAAAACAACCGCAAAATGGGTTGAGTACTACAAGAAAAACGGAATGTATGCGTTACCTGTTGACTGTCGCTCGGGTAAGGGGCTTAACGCCTATTTACCCCTTGTAAGAAGCGTTCTTAAGGATAAAATCAAACGTAACGAGGAAAAGGGTATGGTTGGTAAGCCCTTGAGAGTTATGGTTGTAGGCATTCCCAATACGGGTAAATCCTCGTTCATTAATAAAATGGCGGGGCGTAACCGTGCCAAGGTTGCGGATAAGCCCGGTGTAACACGCTCAAACTCATGGTTTGCCGTTGGTAACGGTGTTGAACTTCTTGACACTCCCGGTGTTTTGTGGCCTAAGTTTGACGATAAATCCGTTGGTGATAAGCTTGCCTTTATTGGTTCTGTTAAGGACGAGGTTATTGATATAGAATCCCTTGCAATGCGACTTATAAATGTTCTTAAAAACGGCTATGCCGACAGATTAACCGAGCGTTTTAAAATCACAGGCTTTGAGGATAAAGAGGATTACGAAATCCTTGAAATGATTGGCAGAAAACGTGGTATGCTCATTTCAGGTGGCGAAATAGACTATGAAAGAGCATCGGTTATGCTACTTGATGAGTATCGAGGCGGAAAGCTTGGTAGATTGTCCCTTGAAAAACCTGAATAAATATTATAAAATAAAAGTCAAGGCAGAGGTGCTTTGACTTTATTTTTGTTTTATGAGGTAATTTTTTATGTTGGATTTTTCTTATGAAAAAGAGGCACACGATAACGGCTATGCGGTAGTTTGCGGTGTGGACGAAGCGGGCAGGGGACCTCTTGCGGGTCCTGTTTTTGCTGCCGCAGTAATTCTTCCCGAAAATTACTCCCACGAAATACTCAACGACTCCAAGAAGCTTTCGGAAAAAAAGCGTGACTTGGTTTATGATGATATTATAAGGGATGCCGTTTGTTGGTCGGTAGGTATTGCCGACGAAAAGGAAATTGACGATATTAATATTTTAAACGCAACCTTCCTTGCAATGAAAAGGGCAATTGACGGTCTTGAAATAAGACCCGACCTTGCATATATCGACGGTAATCAATACCCTAAAACAGGCGTTAAAGAGGTAACAATTGTAAAGGGTGATAGCAAGTGTATGTCCGTTGCCGCCGCATCAATTATTGCTAAGGTAAGCCGTGACCGTTTTATGATGGAAATTGCCGAGCAGTACCCTCAGTACGAATTTAAAAAGCACAAGGGCTACGGCACCAAGCTTCATTATGAAATGATTGAAAAATACGGTGTTTCACCCGTTCACAGACGTTCATTTTTAAAGAAAATTCTTGGTGATACCAAATGAACACAAAACTTATAGGCGCCTATGGTGAACAACTTGCGGCTCGTTATCTACGGGGCGAAAAATACAAAATACTTGCCGCCAATTACAGAGCGGGTACGGGTGAAATCGATATAATTGCCGAAAAACGTAAGGTTATTTGCTTTGTTGAGGTTAAAACCCGTAAAGAGGGCGGTATGTTTGACCCTGCAGAAGCGGTGGATTTTAATAAACAGAACAATCTTAAAAGTGCCGCAAGTGCTTATATCAGCCGATATAAAATAAAAAATGAAACACGCTTCGATATAATCGAGGTGTTTCTTTCAGCAGAAAATCCGTATAATGTTATAAAAATAAACCATATTCCCAATGCATTCTGAGGTGACTATGAAGGTTTTTGATTTACATTGCGATACCGCAGGTGAGTGCTATAACGAAAAAATATCATTGTTTTCCAATGACCTGCACTTAAGCATAGAGCGTGCCGCAAAATACGATGAATATACTCAGCTTTTTGCCGTCTGGATTCCCGATAAATTACGTGGTGATGATGCGGTAGAATATTTCAACAACGTGGCAGATAATTTTTATAAAGAGCTTGAAGCTCACAAGGAATATGTTTCCGTTTATGGCTCGGGCTCCGAAACGCCCGTTAAAGCCCTTTTGACCGTGGAGGGTGGCTCTGCCTGTGGCGGTACCATAGAGGGGCTTAAAGCCCTTTATAAACGAGGTGTACGGGTTATTACGTTAACGTGGAATGCGCAGAACGAAATTGCCTCAGGTGCTTTTGCAGAGGGTGGACTTTCGGATTTCGGTAAGGAGTTTGTAAGAACTGCCGAGGAGTTAGGTGTCGTTCTTGACGTTTCACACCTTAACCGCCAAAGCTTTTTTGAATTCGCCGAATTTGCCCGTAAGCCGTTTATTGCAAGTCATTCCAATGCAGATATCGTAAACAATGACTACGGCAGAAAACGTAATCTAACCAAGGAACAGATTGACGTAATCAAAAATGCAAAGGGTCTTGTGGGTCTTAATTACTACACAGAATTTATTGAGGATGACGAGGCCCGCGGTATAGATGCACTTTGCCGTCAGATTGATTATTTTTGTGAGCAGGGCTACGAGGATATCATTGCCCTTGGTAGTGATTACGACGGATGCCGAATTAATCCGGTATTGCACGGGGTCGAAAAATTAGAAGGCGTTTACAAGGAACTTCTTAGCAGGGGATACAGTAACGATTTACTTGAAAAGATTTTTTGGAAGAATGCCGAAAGCTTTTTTAATAAAATGATATAAAAAATTCGGGGTACCGTCCACAAGGATGGTGCCCCGTTAAATTTTAGTATGTTAAAGATGAATAAGATGAATTCTGTTTAACGATGTTTTCGATTTTATCGAGGTTTCTGTCAGCGAAGAAGCCGAGGATTTTGTCGTTTGTACGCTCAACGTTTTTCTCGATATCGTCATATGTGCCGTCAAAGTATTCTGTGTACTTTTCGTTAGCAATTGCTGTACGTGTGTCGCTTTCCCACTTTTCAATACCGTCGTTTGAAACGTAGTACATAATGTGGTAACCGTAAGTTGTTTTTACAATGCCGGTGTCGCCAACCTTGTGGTCTTCAAGAGCCCAATCGGTGAATTCCTGAACGTACTTACCATCATTTGCGATGCCTTCGTAAAGACCGCCTGTTTCCTTTGAACCTGCATCGTCTGTGTGCTCTTTAACAAGTGCTGTGAAGGATTCTTCGGTAGCGTCGCCTGCTTTCCACTCTGCAAGAAGGTCTTCAGCTTCCTTTTTAGCTGCTTCAAAGTTCTTGTTCTGTTCAGCTGTGCTGAGAGCTTTACCGTTCTCATCTGTTGTAGCTGCCTGAACGAGCAAGTGACGAACGTCTGCTGATGCAACGGAAGTATCCTTAGCGGGAGTGCTAACCATAAATGCAATATAATATGCATTCTGTGATTCTACCTTGAACATAGCGGAGTCGCCGTATTTTCTTGCAGAATCAAATGTCCAGTTAGCAAATTCCTCTGAAAGCTGTGATAAACCTGCTTTTGTAAGGTTGCTGCCGAGAGTTGCACTGTCGGTGTTGTAGCTTGACTTGTATTCTTCGTCTGCATATTCAATAGCAAGAGCTTTTACAGATTCTTCATCAGTGATTTTGCTTAAGAACTCTTCTGCACGAGCCTTAGCCTCAGCCTCGGTGTATTTAGCAGTTGTGTCTGTTGAATCCTCGGTTTTGTAGGTTACTGCAAAGTATCTGATGGATGCAATGTCAAGAGTATCTTTGTTTTCTTCGTAGTATTTCTTAACGTCAGCGTCGCTGATAGCGTCTGCAGAGTTTGCCTGATACCACTCAAGGTAGTACTGAGCAATCTGGTCTCTTTCGGAAAGTTCAAGATACTGGTCGAGTGTAAGACCCTCACCGCAAATCTTAGAGGTGTAAACGTTGGGGCTTACGTCGTTTGTTTCTGCCTGTTCCTCGAGCTGGCTCTTGAGGTCTGCAATTGCTTCGTCAAGATCCTTCTGCTGAGTATCTGTAAGCTTGAAGTTTTTGTCAGCCATAGCATCGGCGTAGAGGTCTTTCATAAGGAAGCCTCTTATAACTGCCATGTGTGCAAAATAATCTGCCCATGTTTTTACGCCTTCGGGAGCATCCTCACCGGGGTAGTCCTGCTCAGCAGGGCTCTTAGCGGTGTTGAAGTAAGATGTGCCGTAGCCGCTGTACTGCTGGTCATACTGCTGTGAAAGGCTGCAAGCCTGATTGTATAAGCCCATATAGTAGTAGTTGTATTCTGCAACTGTGAGCTTCTCGTCACCGTATGTAGCGGCACTGAGAACCTTCTGGGGTACGTAGAATACCTTGGTTAATGCGTTTGCTGTAAATGTGAGCACAAAGCCTAATGCTACTAAAATACAAACCACCTTAACAATTATGCCGATGATTTTGTCACGCTTGCCATGGCTTTTTTTCTTGGCGGCCTTAGCAAGTCTCTCCTTACGCTGTTCGCGGTAAATTTCGGCATTTGTTTTCATTTCGTTGTTTGCCATAAATTTTCATCCTTTGCTTTCGTTATATAAAGCGTCCGTGCGAATTCACGGACATTGCTACTATTTTATAACAAACACAATAAATTTACAAGAGTTTTTTGTATTTTTATTTGTATATATAATATTTATTAACAATTAATTTATAATTTAAGTGTTAAAATTACGTTATGTGGTTTGACATTAAGGGTTAAATCGTGATATTATATCCCTATCAATTTTTTATGGTGCGTTAAATATGAAGAAATTTTCAAATAAAATAAAAATTCTGGTAAGCCTTGTGGCGGTGTTTCTTGTGGGTGCGATTCTTGCGATGCTTATGTTCCCGAGCTTTACATCCGTGTCAGTACAGAATTATTCGTACGTTGACGAAAAACAAATCGGTATCAGCGACGTTAATTTCGATATAACTATCAAGGGCGACAATGGTGAAAGGCTTGGTATAGATAGCAAAACAGCAAGTGTTTATCTTGTGTCTCCAAGCGGTAAGGTGGTTTTTAATTCTCGTTCCGAGGATGCGGCAAATCATCTTTTGGCATCGGTTCTCAATGTGAGGCTGAGAGATAAAAAGGGCAATTCATATACAATGAACTCCACCGAAAATAGCGCATTTTTCGGCACTTTTTATATTGAAAACGAAAATTCACAAAAAATAAAGATAATTTTCGAGCTTTTCAGTGACGAAAAACAGTCACTTAAGGGCGTGGGTGGTGCAAATATTTTTGCGAGTATCCCTGTTGAGATTCAGTATAAGGACGGCGGCTTTTGTTGGAGTGTAGATATGTCAAATGTCAGTCTGCCCAAGAATTTTGTTGTTGAAAAATTAAGCATTTTACCAGGTCTCTTTTCTGTTGGCGAGGGTGTTGAGGATGCTTTTTATACAATTCCCGACGGTTGCGGTGCAACAATGAACGTATCCACTATATCCGAAAAGCCCGTTATATTAAATATGGGAATGTACGGCTCGGACGTTACTTTTTATGACTATAGTCAGGGTGCGGTTCTTCCTTTTTTTGCTATGAAGAAGGATAATTGTCTTGTTAACACAATTATTACCAACGGTGACGGCATTAGTGAGCTTTCTTGTGAAAAGTATTCTGCAGGTGGCGGTTATTATTACAACACATTTAATGTTACCGCCTGCGGTATGATTGACGGTAAATTAAAAATGGGTGAGCCCTACGAGGGTGTAGTATCCCAGACCTATTACGTAACTGAGGACAAAAATGCGGATTACAACGATATAGCACTTCGTGTGCGCGAAAGCCTTATTAAAAAAGGTTATCTTCCCGAAAGCACAAGCGGCAAGTTTATTGATTATCCGTTTTTTGTAAACGTTCTCGGTAGTGATGACGGCAAGAATGTTGCCACAACCTTTGAGGATGCGGCGGAAATAACCGCTTTGCTACAGTCACGTGGTGTTCGTAATGTTGCCTTAAGATTTTCGGGTAGCGGCAAAAAAGGTCTTGCCTCGGATAGTGACGAAGCAACGGGCTTTTCATCACGTCTCGGTGGCAAGGATGGGTACAATACTATGTCTCAAAAGATTACCGATTCAGGCAATAGTGCATGGCTTGACGTTAACCTTTTCGTTGAGAGAGCGGGTAGCAAGGGGATTAAAGTTCCCGTTTATGATTTAGCATCCAAGGTTGCAGGTTTCAAGGTTCAGAAATTCTCACTTAATTCAACCAATCAGGTGAATGCGGATATTTCTGAAACATACAAACTTATTGATGATATAAAAACTACCGATATCTGCCTTAACGATTCTTCGTTTTTGTTATATACAGACCTTAAAAACGGCCTTAACAGACAGGAGGTTCTTGACAATATCAGGGAAAAATCAGGAGCATTAAGCGTTGGTGCGGACCTTATGTTGTCCTATCCTGCGGTTTATCTTATGAGCGAAGCAGATGCGGTGTTTAATATTCCGGAAACTGCAAAAATTTCCGTTCACGAGGGTGTCACCGAGGTGCCGATTTTACAGATGGTGCTTCACGGCAGTGTTATTTACGGCGGAAGCTACACCAATGCAACAAACCTTTCTTCAGAGGATGCATTGCTTCGTGTAATTGAGTACGGCAGTGTGCCGACCTTCCTGTTTACGCACGATGCTTCAAGTAATCTTAATTACAGTCTTTATGCTTCGGAAACGGCTAAGCTCTATGCTGAAAGCAAAGCACTCTTACCCGTTATGGATATGAAAATGACTTCACACGAAAAGGTCGTTTCGGGTGTTTATAAAATCACATACGACTACAACAAGGTTATTTACGTTAACTATAACCCCTCAGTGGTTGAGGTTAACGGAATAATGATTTCCGCTAAGGATTACGTTGTAATATAAAAAACACAGATGATACGAAAACTCGTATCATCTGTATTTTTTTACCATTCGTAGTTGTGTAATTGACCTTTGTTCTGAAGCTCGGGGTAGCCAAGCTGCCTTAATGCCTCGTAAACACCGATTGCCACGGAGTTTGAAAGGTTTAAACTTCTTGCGTCGTCAATCATAGGAATACGAACACACTCGTCGGGATGCTCCAAAAGTAATTCCTCGGGAAGACCCTTTGTTTCCTTGCCGAAAATCAAAAATGATTTGTCGGGGTAGGTAACGTCCGAGTGAGCTTTTTGTGCCTTTGTTGTGAAAAAGAAATAATTACCGTCGGGATTTTTACTAAAAAAGTCCTCAAGGCTTTCGTAATACGTAAGGTCTAAAAGATACCAATAGTCAAGCCCCGCACGTTTAAGCTTTTTGTCATCAATAGTAAATCCCATAGGTTTTACTATATGAAGTCTTGCCCCTGTGGCGGCACAGGTACGTGCTATGTTACCGGTATTCTGAGGGATTTCGGGCTCAACAAGAACAATGTTTAATTCACTCATACTTTACCTAATTCCTTTATGTAGAAGGGGATACCACGCTCAAAATCAACACCGTAGGTGATGGGGTTTTCCATTGACTGTGTACGTTTAATACAGTCGCAAACGTATCTTGCGGCAATGCCCATTGCTTTTTCCATAGTGAAGTTATTGAGCAATGCACCGCAGAAGGCACTTGCAAAAACGTCACCTGTTCCGTGGTATGCACCGGGGAGCTTATCTTCAAAATAATAGTGTGCAACTCTGTCCTGACCCATACAAGCGGAGCCAACCTTGTTTTCGTCAAAGCTGACACCTGTAAGAACAACGTTCTTTGCACCCATATCAAGAAGCTTGTTAAGAAGGTTCTTGATATATTCCTCGGTCTGTACGCCTTCAACGAATTTTTCGTCAGTCATAAAGCATGCCTCTGTAATATTGGGCAAAATAATATCGGCCTTTGCGCAAAGCTCTGCCATAGCCTTTGCGAATTTTTCGTCGAAAATTGTGTACATTTTGCCGTGGTCCGCCATACAGGGGTCGGCAATAAATAAATTGTCGTCAGTTTTAAAATCATCTGCAAATTTCTTTACAATGTCAATCTGGTCAAATGAACCGAGGAAGCCTGAGTAAATTGCATCGGGCTTAAGTTCAATTGATTTCCAATGCTCGCCGATTGCGGGCATATCGCAGGTAAGGTCACGATAGGTGAAGCCCGTAAAACCGCCCGTGTGGGTTGAAAGCACGGCTGTGGGCATACAGATGGTCTCAACACCTGCGGCAGAAATTATAGGTAATGCAACGGTAAGTGAGCATTTGCCGAAACCTGAAATATCGTTAATAGCAACAAGTCTTTTTTGGTTTTCCATAATAGTATTCCTTTCGCTTTATAAATTTACGTTGCCATTATACAACAATTTTGGTGTTGTGAAAAGTACCAAAAAGAAAAAAATGATATAACCAGATTGTTTCCAATTTGTTTTATGATATTTCTTTTCGTTTTTCGGGTAAACTTCTTTCAGGACAGTAAATCAGTCCGTGATTTGGAGGTGTGAAAAATGAAAATGAATTTAAAGAAAATGAATACCGAGGATATGGTCAAGGTGGGTGCCGTGGCAATGGCGGTAATGGGCGCCACCGCAGTTACGGCAGGGGTTATCACTTCTCGTAACAGTACCAAAAACAAGGTGAAAAAACTTGCTAAAAAAACCGCTAAAGGTATGGATGGTATTCTTAACACTGTGCAGGGTTTGATGAAGTAATCGTGGGGCGGAAATCCGCCCCTTTTTCGGAGGAGTTTAAATGAAAAAGACAATAAGCTTAATGCTGTGTGTTTTGCTTGTTTATAGTTGTAGCGGTTGCGGTAGGGGTGCTAAGGGTGAAACAGAAAGCTTTTCAACCGATGCTCAAAGCTCTACTCATACCGAAGCTACGTCTGAACCTCAAAGTTATTCCGAAACAAGTGAGGAAAGCGTACCTGACCCTGCACCTATGGATAATGCCACTAAGAAGCCGAAGGCTGTTTACGGCAAAAGGACGGGCACCGATAAAACCTATACAGGGCTTGAACCCCTTGAGGAAAGGGAATTACCGGTGGTTGACCCTGAAAACGTAAGGGGCTTGAGTACTGCACAGATACAACACAGCTATGGTGTTTCAACGGGTGGAAAGCCCCACGAAATATCGATTAATAATCAGTCTTTTTATGAAAAATTCGGTGCTATGAGCCTTGATACAAGCGGCGAAAAGGTAATTTATCTTACCTTTGACTGCGGTTATGAAAACGGATGCACCGAAAAAATACTTGACGTTTTAAAAGCCAAAAAGGTTCCTGCGGCATTTTTTGTAACCTTACCCCACGTTAAATCCTGT
The DNA here is from genome assembly GCA_017550105.1 of Clostridia bacterium. Lineage (GTDB taxonomy): Bacteria > Bacillota > Clostridia > Oscillospirales > Acutalibacteraceae > DTU089. The sequence continues at coordinate 10,912 of JAFYLQ010000014.1, forward strand.
CCCGAGCTTATAGCGAGAATGATAAACGAGGGTCACACCGTAGGCAATCATTCGGTAAATCACCCCAATTTTTCACAGATTTCCCGAACTGCGATGGCAGAGGAAATTCAGGGACTTGATAATTATTTAAGAACGAATTTCGGTTATTCTTCACCCTTTTTCCGCTTTCCCGAGGGTGCCTGCTCTGAAAGTGCTCTCGATTTGGTTCAGAATGCAGGCTATAAAAGTGTTTTTTGGTCAAGTGCTTATGCGGATTGGGATGTGGAAAATCCAAAAGGTGAGCAATACGCCTTTGACACCGTAACGTCAAGGCTTCATCCCGGTTGTGTTTTACTCTTACACGCAGTTTCACCCGATAATGCCGAGGCTTTAGGGGATATAATAGACTATGCAATAGGGGAAGGCTATACTTTTAAATCCTTGTAAGTTTTTATTGTATTTTTAAATATTGGTTGATATAATAACCTTGTATACATTCCTCGAAAGGTTGTTATTATGATTTATTCAAAATGTTTCCCTGCATGGGGCCCCTATGGTAAAAAATATATGGGTCTTTCCCGTATTGCAGAGCACAAGTACAAAAGTGGCATAAGATTTGATTTAACCGTTGCACCGTCCGTTTTCGGTATGGATATAAAAATACCCAACGTTACGGTGCCCTCGGGCTGTCATCCCTGGCTTTCAAGCGGTGATTTCTCATTCTATTCCTACCGATACGATATGGAGTGGAAGGACAAGGTTTATGGCGATGTTTCATTCTCAAGAATAAATGATGAGGCTACCCTTGTCAGAACGGAAATCGTAAATAATTCCGATATTATTCAAAACTGTCTTATCAACTATTTCAGTTCAATTGAGTACCCTTATGAGTATTACACCCGTGTTGTAACTCCCTCAAAATGTGTGTACATTGATGCGGTTGACTATGATGAGTACGTTTATAATACTCCTCGTCCCTGGGATGGTGAGAATCCCGACGGTCTCAAAAAAGGTGAATTCAGAAGCCCTGATTTCAATAATGAATGCGGTCTTGGTGACAGAGTGGGCAAATGGCATATGCCCCACAGATACATTCCTGTTTTTGGTGCCGAAAAGGGCGACCGAGTTAAGTACAAGGCAGACGTAACCGAGGATTATGAGAATGCAGTTCTTCTTATAAGATACCGCACAAGCGACATTCATTACGAGCAGGGCAAGATGGTTGGCGTTAACCTCATCCCCGGTGAAAAGGATGGTGTTTTCACCCTTAACGGCAAAACTGCAATTACCTTTAAAGCTACTGATGAGCTTAATATTGCCGTAGTTGAATTAGGCGAAATCAAAAAGGGTGAAATGACTCTCGATTTGGTTTCCGAGGGCTTCGGCGGTGTTGAATTCGACTTTTTGTGCATCACCGAATTTTCGGACCTTGCAAAGCTCAGAGTTTATAAAGAGCCCAATAAGTTTATTCCCGAAATCAAAGAGGAAAAGTGTGACGACGGTAGTTATATAGCAAAGCTTAATTTCCATAATATTGAGGGTGAGTATACCCTTAAAACCTTTAACCCCGACACACGCTTCCGCCATATTGAAACAGGCTCTCTTGAGGACTGTCCCACCGCAAGGCTTTCAAACTCAGACGTTACCTTTGACGACGTTCTTGAAAGCTTTACAGAAACCTTTAAGCGTAAGCATAGTGATAACGGCTTCTTCCACAACACTATTGTTCATACACTTTTTGTTGAGCCCGACTCAAGCCACGTGGAATATGCGGTTATTTCAAAGGGTGCAGTAGAGTATCTTACACCCGAAGAATATGAAGAAATCTACAATCAGCGTAAGGCAGAAGCGGTTCAGTTCAATTACAATAAAGAGGGCAAAAAGTACGAATTAAGCAACACAATTCTTGCTTCAACCCTTCTTACAAATGCGGTTTATCCCATTTACAAGCATGGCGAAAACATTATACACCATACACCGGGTAAGCGTTGGGACTGCCTTTATACATGGGACTCGGGCTTTATAGGTCTTGGTATGACGGGTCTTTCGCCCGAGTTTGCATACTATAGCCTTGATACATATTTCAGTGATGAAAGTAACCCCGACTATGCATTCCTGCTTCACGGCTCACCCGTGCCCGTGCAGATGTATCTGTATCTTGAACTTTTAAAACTTAATAACGATAAAGAAAAGCTTCTTGCACTTTATCCTCGTGCAAAGCTCTATTACGACTTCCTTGCAGGTAAAATAAGGGGTTCAACAACCGCAAAATTCAAAAGCGGACTTACAACCACCTACGATTATTTCTATTCATCAAGCGGTATGGACGATTATCCCGCTCAGGTTGCTATGATGAACGAAAACGTGCGTGATAAGGCTGCACCCTGTATTTCATCCTCTCAGGTCATAAGATGTGCAAAAATCCTTAAAATGGTAGCACTTAATCTTGGTAAAACCGAGGATAGCGCAGAGTACGAAAAGGATATTGCAAGAATTTCAGAGGCTCTGAATAAGTATTCGTGGGACGAGGAAAGCGGTTACTATTCCTACGTTCTTCACGATGAGAATTATGAGCCCACCGAGATTTTCAGAACCAAGGACGGCGAGAACGTAAACAAGGGTCTTGACGGCATTTACCCCATTATTGCAGGTGCTTGTCCCGAGGACAGAAAACAGCGTATAATTGACCATATGAAGAACCCCGATGAAATGCTTTCACCCTACGGCATAAGTGCGGTTGATATGACTGCAGGGTACTTTATGGTCAACGGCTATTGGAACGGTAACGTGTGGTTCCCGCATCAGTGGTTTATCTGGAAAACCATGCTCGACTGCGGTGAAACCGATTTTGCATACACAATTGCTAAATTGGCTCTTGATATCTGGAAGCGTGAGGTTGACTATTCTTATTACACCTTTGAAATGGTAAACGTAGTTACGGGCAGAGGTGGTTGGTTCCACAACTTCGGCGGACTTTCCGCACCCATAAATCTGTGGACTGCCGCATATTACAAGCCAGGTACCTTTAACACAGGCTTTGATATCTGGGTTGATAACTACCAATTCAATGAGGATAACACTTCATTTGAAGGTGAATTTACCTATCACGGCAACAACGAAAAATATACGGTGATTGTGGCTATGAGTGACAGCAGAAGCGATTACAAGGTTTTTGTTGACGGTGAAGAATCAGAATATAATCTTCGTGACAGCAGTGCTCTTGAAGTTGTAATAAAGGGCGATAAAGCAACAAGAAAAATCATAATAGAGTAAAAAGAAAATCCCAAAGGTTCGGATAAACCTTTGGGATTCTTTTACTTTATAAGCATAATTATAAGCTCTGTAATAAGCACGCCCGCACAGGATAATGCTGCAACCTGTATAAGGCTTCGCTCAAAGAAGGCGGCAATTACCGCTATTATAAAGCCCACTGCGGCGGTTACGGGGGAGTCCGTAGCATAAAAACAAGCGGGTACCGTCATAACGCTTAAAACCGCGTAGGGGATATAGTGTAAAAAAGAAAGGACGAATCTGTTTTTAATTTTCTTTTTTATCAATGCCATTGGTATCATTCTTACAAGGTAGGTAACACCTGCCATAACAAGAAGATATATAAAAAATTTACTGTTGGGCATCTTCGGTTACCTCCTCTTCTGCTTTTATGGGGGCAACCACCGCTAAAATTACTGCGGCTATAACGGAGCAGATAATGACCGTAAAGCCCGTGGGAACCTTTGTAAGAACGGGTACGTATTTAAAGGCACAACTGAGGGCAATGGCAATTGCAACACAAAAGGCCGTTGCTTTTTCCTTCTTGGCTACGGGCACAACGATTGCCACAAACATTCCGTATATAGCAAGTCCGAGAGCCGCCGTTACCATAGCGGGTAAAATGTTACCTGCCACGGCACCTATAAATGTACCGCTTGTCCATCCTATAACAGGGAGCATAATCAGACCCCACATATATCTTTTGCCCACGTCACCCTTTTGCGAAACGGCAACCGCAAAAATTTCGTCGGTGTTAGCGTAGGAAATCAGAAGCTTGTCCCTAAGCTTTGCGTTGTGGGATAATTTCTGCGAAAGGGAAACGGACATAAGTGAATATCTTGAGTTTATTATTAACTGTGATAGTGCAAGTTCGGGGAGTGTACCGCCCGTTATAATAGGCACACCCGCCAACTGACCTGCGGAGGTAAGGTTAACTAACGATAATATGGTTGCCTGAAAAACCGTTAAGCCGTTTTCTACGGCAAATATACCAAATGCAAAGGACACGGAAAAATAACCGAGGCAAATTGGTATACCGTCCTTCAGACCTTTTTTAAAACTGTTTACTTCTGTCATTATTTAATAAGGCTTTCCATTGCATCAATATAGATGTAGTTTCTTGTGGTTGAAATGTTTGCAATAAATACAACGTCATCAATTTGCTTGTCACTTGTGAACTCACTCAGTGTGCCGTCGTAGTGACGTGGGTCAATAACGTAAATTGTACTGTAATGGGGAATAAGGAAGGGTACAAAGGCGTTGCCGTAGCTTTCCTTAATAACCACGCAGGTTTCACCCTCTGGATTATCCTTGTTGGTTATGGTGGTAACGGCGTTGTCACCGCCTATAAAGGTGAGGTATTTTGAGCCTCGGTCGTGGTTTGTAACGTCCGTTATAATGTTCCAATCAAAGGCGTCACCGTCTGCCTCAACTATATGACAGCTAACGTCGTTTATGGGCAAATATGCAGTAACGTAATCGGGGTTTTCTGCCATCTGAGCAGTCTGATTTGAGCCCGAGTAGAAGGTGCCGAGGAAGTTGTCGTAGGTAACGGTCTCGTACCTTTCTAAGGGAATGGGCTCTATGCCTTTTTCTAAGCAGAATTGCTCGTAAGCGTAGTAAGCACCCAAAGCGGTCCAATGGTGGTCCGTGCGGAAATAGGTGTATTCCTTGCGGTGCATTCTTTCTGCTTTATAAATGCCGTCAACGGCGGTAACGTCGCGGAAGGAGGTGTTGAAAAATTCCAATGCCTTTTTCTGGTCAGCGGAGCCAACCTGCTCACGAAGATGGTCGTTTAAGGTAATGTCAATGCTTGTGGGAACTATCATAGCGTACACTTCGGCATCACCATTTACCGCACCCTTGATATTGTTGACGGAGTTTATAAATCGTGGTGCCAAATCATTTGAAAAGGTGTAGTATTCGTATCCCGCATCACCCGCTACGATAATAGCGCCTAAGGATTGGGTCTTAAGGTCCGTTACCTCGTCCTTTGGCTCCGTGGGCTCGGTGGTTGTGGTTTCTTTTGAAGCATCTGTTGAGGGTACCTCTAAAGGGCCGTCGGGAATATCGTCACCCATTTCCACCTCGCCGTGGATGTTAACGGAATTTATGCCGTACAGATTTTTGATTTTAGTTCCTGTTTGTGTAAGAAAATCTCTATAGGGGAAGGTGTCTGAGAACCAAGTATTAATGTCGTTGAAATAATCACCCGTCAAAAAAGCTTCTTTTGAAAATTCGGGGAATTTTGCAAGATTACGTTTTTCTGAGGGGGAGTAGGTGGGTCTTAAGGGAATTGCAAAGGCAACAACCGCACCTAAATACAGCATTAGGAAGAAGGTTGCGGCTTTTATCAAGTGGGTTTTGCGTCCCGCAGCCCGTACCTTGGTAGGCTTTGGTGCTTTTTCTTTCTTAGCCTTTTTTGCCTTTTCTTTTTTAGGCTCAACAACAGTCTCGGAATTATTTTCCTCGGCAATTGCTTTTTCGCTTACGCTTCTTTTTTCGGGGAAGGTAAGAATGGGAACACCGTCAATATCGGGTAATTGGCTTATATCAATTACCTCTGACGGGAACTCTCTCTTTTGTGTAATTATAATATCGGGCTTCGGGTCATCGGAAAATCTGAGCATAGGTACGCCGTCGATAATCGGCATTGCAGAAACGTCAATTATCGGCTCGTTTTTTAAGTCAGGGACCTTATTAACTTGTGATTTTTTCTTCGGCTTTGGCTTTGCCGAAGAAAACACGCGAAAGCTTATGCTACGCGGTTTATCGTAAATCATAGTTAATGCCTCCGATGGGGTTTAGAATTGGAAGTATAAGAAGGGGTTGTAACTGTCGCCCACAAGCATAATGGTTGAAAGCAACAGTAATATTACGGGTATTATTGCGGAAACAACGTGGTAAATAACGGCATAAGCCGTCTTGTTCTTTTTAGGCTTAAGCCTTTCGGAAATGAATTTAACAAGGGGTGTAACGGCAATAATTGCAATTATCACGAAAATAAAATTACTTGTTAAAAGTGTACGAGTTTCAAAATCAATAAGTGAGTTGCCGTTTTGAGCAAACATACCCTTGAGCACAACGGGAATGAATCTGAAATCCGAAAAACGGAAAAGTATCCAACCGAAGAAAACTACAACAAGAAGATAAATTCTGCCGAAAACAGAGGGGATTTTGTTAATTAACTTAAGCAGACCGATTTTTTCAATAATCAGGAAAATGCAGAAGAACAGACCCCATAAAACAAAGTTCCACGAGGCACCGTGCCACAGACCCGTAAGAAGCCACACAACAAGAATGTTAAAATAAGTTCTTACGGCGCCCTTACGGTTACCGCCCAAGGGGATGTAAACGTAATCGCGGAAGAAGGAGCCCAAGGAAATATGCCAACGTCGCCAAAAATCGGTGACGGATTTTGCGGTGTAGGGGTAATCGAAATTCTCCTTGAAATGGAAGCCAACCATAAGCCCCATACCGATTGCCATATCCGAGTAAGCGGAAAAGTCAAGGTAAATCTGGAGCATATAAAAAAGTACGCCCATCCAAAGACCTGCAACCGACTGTGACGAAAGCTCCATAAGAGCCTCGGCGGCATTTGAATTTATAAGAGAATCCGAAACCAACAAGGTGTCCGAAAGTGTACCGCACATATTGGCAAGAACACTCTTTTTGGCAAGACCCACCGCGAAGCGTGAAATGCCCTTTGTTATTTCGTGGTAGCTTGTACGTCTTGAAAGGATTTCCTTTTCAACGTCGCTGTAGCGGACAATGGGACCTGCAATACATTGGTGGAAAAGGCTTGAATAAAGAAGCAGCCAGAAGAAGTTTTTTTGTGCGGGAACCTCTTTGCGATAAACGTCTATAACGTAGGAGAGTAGCTGGAATGTATAGAATGAGATACCAATGGGTAAAACTATGTCGGGGATTATTGACGGCACACCGAATATGCTTTGAACGTTCCCGAGGAAAAAGCCCGTGTATTTGAACACGCCGAGAATTCCAAGGTTGACAATGCACGTCAATATAATCAGTATTTTTCTGCCTGCATTTTTACCGGTTTTATCTATCAGTAGGGCGAAGAGCCAATCGGCAAACGTCATAAATAACAAAAGTAAGACGTAAACGGGCTCACCCCAGGTGTAGAATAAAAGGGAGAAAACAAGCAGAACAATATTTTTTGCTTTGATACCCCGTGCCAATGCATAAATGAGCATACAAATCGGCAAGAAGGCGTATACAAACAAAAGACTTGAAAATACCATTCGCTACCTCACTTAAATTTTGTCAATAAACAAAAAATTAACCAATATAATATTATACAATCTATATACAAAATTTCAAGACCCTTTATATAAAATAAATAAAAAACAAAACAATAAATATCATATTTTGTCGCCAATAGGTTAATGATTTTACTTGACTTCAAGGCGGATATGTAATAAAATATTGTTTGGTAAAAAATTAACATCCGAAAGGAGTCAAAATTAATGAAGTATTCACATGAAGTTGAAACAATGTGCCCCATCGCACAGGGTGCTGCTCACGGTGCTGCTCCTATCCCCGAAGAAGCAAAGTGGGTAAAAGCCAGAGAGATTAAAGATATTTCAGGCTTCACTCACGGTATCGGTTGGTGTGCTCCTCAGCAGGGTACATGTAAGCTTACTCTTAACGTTAAAGAAGGCGTTATTCAGGAAGCTCTTGTTGAAACAATCGGTTGCTCAGGTATGACACACTCTGCAGCTATGGCTTCCGAAATCCTTCCCGGCAGAACAATCCTTGAAGCTCTTAACACAGACCTTGTTTGTGACGCTATCAACACAGCAATGCGTGAGCTCTTCCTTCAGATTGTTTACGGTCGTACACAGTCCGCATTCTCAGAGGACGGTCTTGTTGTTGGTGCAGGTCTTGAGGACCTTGGTAAGGGCCTTCGTTCACAGGTTGGTACAATGTACGGTACTCTTGCAAAGGGTCCCCGTTACCTTGAAATGACCGACGGCTACGTAACAGGTCTTGCTCTTAACGAAGACAATGAAATCATTGGTTATCAGTTCGTAAACTTTGGCAAAATGATGGACTTCATCAAAGCAGGTGACGATGCTAACACAGCTTTCGAAAAAGCAAAAGGTCAGTATGGTCGTGTTGCTGATGCAGTTAAAATCGTTGACCCCAGAAAGGAATAAGGAGGTATAACAATGGCTTTATTTGAATCATACAACAGAAGAGAAAAACAGATTCTCGAGGTTATCAATAAATACGGCATCAACACTATCGAAGAATGTGCCGAAATCTGCAAAGCTAAAGGCTTTGACCCCTACAAAATCACAGAGGGTATTCAGCCCATCTGTTTCGAAAATGCAAAGTGGGCTTACACAGTAGGTTGCGCTATTGCTATCAAAAAGGGTTGCACAAGAGCTGCTGACGCTGCTGCTGCAATCGGTGAAGGTCTTCAGGCTTTCTGTATCCCCGGTTCAGTTGCTGACCAGAGAAAGGTTGGTCTTGGCCACGGTAACCTTGGTAAAATGCTTCTTGAAGAAGAAACCGAATGCTTCGCATTCCTTGCAGGTCACGAATCCTTCGCTGCTGCTGAGGGTGCTATCGGTATCGCTGAAAAGGCAAACAAGGTTAGAAAGAACCCCCTCAGAGTTATCCTTAACGGTCTTGGTAAAGATGCTGCTCAGATTATCGCAAGAATCAAC
>JAFYLQ010000015.1 GCA_017550105.1 Clostridia bacterium
CAATCTTCGCTATCTTTGCTGACCTTGCAAAGGCTGACAGCAAAAAACACTTCACACTCGGTATCAACGACGACGTTACTTACCTTTCACTTCCCGAAGAAGAAGCTCCCAACACAGCTGCTGAAGGTACAATCGAGTGTAAATTCTGGGGTCTTGGCGGTGACGGTACCGTTGGTGCTAACAAAGACTCTATCAAAATCATCGGTGACCACACTGATAAATACGTTCAGGCATACTTCCAGTATGACTCAAAGAAAACCGGCGGTGTAACAATTTCTCACCTTCGTTTCGGCGACAAGGCTATCAAGAGCCCCTACTACGTAAACAAGGCTGACTTCGTTGCTTGTCACACTCCCGCATACATCGAAAAAGGCTTCAAGATTGTTAATGACGTTAAACCCGGCGGTGTATTCCTTATCAACTGCCAGTGGGATGAAGCAGAGCTTGCTGAAAAGCTCAATGCTGAAACAAAGCAGTATATCGCAAAGAACAACGTTCAGCTTTACACAGTTAACGCTATCGACCTTGCTGCTGAAATCGGTCTCGGCAAGAGAACAAACACAATCCTTCAGGCTTCCTTCTTCGCTCTTGCAAACGTTCTTCCCAAGGACGAAGCAATCGGCTATATGAAGAACGCTGCCCTTAAGTTCCTTAAAAAGGGTCAGGATATCGTTGATATGAACCACAAGGCTATCGACGCAGGCTTCGGCGCATTCAAGAAGGTTGACGTTCCTGCTGACTGGGCAAACGCAGTTGACGCTGCTGAGGCAGTTGCTTCTGAAGGTCCCGCAAAGCTCGTTAAGATGGTTGACGGCATTATGAAGCCCGTTGGTGCTATGAACGGTGACGCTCTTCCCGTTTCTGCATTTACAGACCACGCTGACGGTACATTCGAGCAGGGTGCTTCCGCTTACGAAAAACGCGGTGTTGCAGTTATGGTTCCCGAATGGAACAACGAAACCTGTATCGGTTGTAACAAGTGTGCTTATGTATGTCCTCACGCTACAATCCGTCCCTTCGCTCTCAGTGATGAGGAAGCTGCAAATGCTCCTGAAGTAACTAAGTTCGGCGAAAAGGTTAAAGCAGTTACAAACAAGGGCTACAAATACTCTCTTGCAGTATCTCCTATGGATTGTATGGGTTGTGGCGTATGTATCGGCGTATGTCCCACAAATTCACTTAAAATGGTTTCTCGTGAGAGCCAGGATGTTCAGCAGGCAGCATTTGATTACTGCGTAGCTAACGTTACAGAAAAAGACGGTATTGCTTCTTCTGCAAACCTTATCTCCAGCCAGTTCAAGAAACCCCTTCTTGAGTTCTCAGGCTCTTGTGCAGGTTGTGCTGAAACAGCTTACGCTCGTCTTATCACACAGCTCTTCGGTGACAGAATGTATATTTCTAACGCAACAGGTTGTTCATCAATCTGGGGTGGTCCCGCTGCTACATCTCCCTATACAACAAACTTCAAGGGTCAGGGTCCTGCATGGGGTAACTCACTCTTCGAAGATAACGCAGAGCACGGCTTCGGTATGCTCCTTGGTCAGGCAGCTCTTCGTAACAGCCTTATTGCTAAGGTTGAAGAAATCGCTGCTTACGAAGGTGCTTCTGAAGAAGTTAAGGCTGCTGCAGACGCTTACCTTGCAACAACCAACGATGGCGAAAAGAACGGCGCTGCTACTGACGCTCTTGTTGCTGCTCTTGAAGGCATCGACTGTGATAAGGTTAAGTACGTTCTTGATAACAAAGAATTCCTTTCAAAGAAATCCGTATGGATCTTCGGTGGTGACGGTTGGGCATACGACATCGGCTTCGGCGGTGTTGACCACGTTCTTGCTTCCGGTGAAGATGTAAACATTATGGTATTCGATACTGAGGTTTACTCTAACACAGGCGGACAGGCTTCTAAGGCTTCTAACATCGGTCAGGTTGCTCAGTTCGCAGCTGCAGGTAAGGCAATCGCTAAGAAGAGCCTTGCTGAAATCGCAATGAGCTACGGCTACGTTTACGTTGCACAGATCGCTATGGGTGCTGACCAGAACCAGACTCTCAAGGCTATCAAGGAAGCTGAAGCTTACAACGGACCTTCACTTATCATTGCTTACTCACCTTGCGAAATGCACTCTATCAAGGGTGGTATGGTTAACTGCCAGAACGAAATGAAGAAGGCAGTTGAATGCGGTTACTGGAATATGTTCCGTTACAACCCCGCTCTCAAGGCAGAAGGCAAGAATCCCTTCACAATTGACTCTAAGCCCGCAACAGGCGACTATAAAGCATTCCTTCTTAACGAAGCACGTTATTCTTCTCTTACACGTTCATTTCCCGAAAGAGCAGAAGCACTCTTCGCACAGTCCGAGCAGACCGCTCTTGAAAGATACGAGCACCTCCTCAGACTTCAGGCACTTTATGCACCTAAGGGTGAATAAGATTCACAAACAAAAATCCTCTCGCACCAAAAGTGCGAGGGGATTTTTTTGTGTTACTCAGCAAGTGCTTTATTTACTGCATTCTGATAATCTCTTGAGTCTATTTTATTGTTATTATTCATATCCGCCGCGGCAAAAGCACTTCCGCTCAGCGTAATTTGTTTACTATAGGCTTTTTCAATTTCGGCACAGTCAAGCACGTCACACACGCTGTCACCGTTGGTATCACCGTAAACCACAAGATTGAAAACAGAGTCAGCCTCACCGTTCAGGTAGACTATAACCGACGAGCCTGTTCCGAAGTAATTTTCCTTACCGTTCGAATATGACGGCAGGGCGTAATGGGTAGTGTTGTCGCCAAACTTTATTAAATCTGTTATACTGTTGGTTCCTGTTGCGGTAGTTTTTATTGAAAGCTTTGCCAAATCAACTGTAGTTGATGAAACAAGCGATTTAATAACAGGTATAAGCGTACATACACCGCTTGTTACAGTCATAAGAGGATTACTGCCGTCCTGACAAACAACAACACAGTAGTAATAGTCATAAATTTTAGTGTAGCTTGACGGTGTAAATTCGCTTGTGGTAGCATTCTTTATAAAATTACCGCCTGTATTACTGTTTTTTGTGTTACCGTACCATTGGTAAATTCTGTTAAGTCCCATAACGTCAAAGCTAAGGGTATCCTTTGTGCTTTCGCAGTATTCCTGAACGTCTCCGAATATTGCATTATCCAAGGTTATTTCAACAAAGGTCTGATTGTTCTCGGTTGCCCAGGCTTCACCGAAACTATCCTTTGAACCGTAAATTATAACGTTCTCAAAATCCGTATCCTCAATGTTGGTAATGGTTATAGGCAATGCTACGGGAACGTTTTCGGGTAAGTCCTTTATAGAAACTGCGTTATCAAGTATAACCTTATTGGCTACAAAATCCGTTTCAAAGGCTCCTGCACCAACTGTTACGTCACCGTTAATCCAAAGTTCATTAAGAAGCCAGCAGCCCGAAAATGCATCCTTGCCGAGAGTCTGCAATGCGTGTAAGTTAACGTTCCTTAATGCGGTACAGCCTCTGAACGCATAATCTGACAAATTCACAAGATACTGATATGTTGCATTTTCAAGACTTATGCAGTTTTCAAATCCACTTTGTGCTATTTTATTTAAACCGGGCGCCGTAAAACCCTTCAACCGCTTACAGTTATAAAAGCTTTCCTGACCAACGTATTTAAGTACGGGGAAGGTTGCCGTAGCAAGCTTTACACAATCCTTAAAGGCACTGTCGCCCACGCTTGTTGCTTTATCGGATGAAATTTCCTTTAATGCACCGCAACCGTAAAAAGCAGATTCACGAATGTAGCCTGCATTGGTAATAATTGCCGTTTCAAGCTTTGTGCAGTTATAAAAGCCCTGCTCCAAAATTGCATTTACGTTGGGGATTTCAGCATATCTCAATGAGCTTTCCTTAAAAGCCGCACTTCCTAAAGAAAGTGTGTTTTCCGTAACAAAACTCTGAATACCCGAATTAATAAACGCACAATTGCCCAACGAGGTAATTGTTTCGGTATGCACATAGGTTAAACTGTTGGTATCCGCAAAGCCGTAATTCCCCACCGTCTTAAGACTGTTGTTTACGAATTCTTTAAGATTGGTGCAATCATCAAAAGCATACTGACCGACGGTTTGCACATTGCGGGCAATTACGTATTCAAGATCGGAACAATTCTTGAATGCTTTTTCATCGATTTGTGTTACGGTATCGGGAAGGGTTACTTTTTCAAGGTATGTATATCCGCTGAAAACAGATGCACCTATTGCTGTGGAAGTTATGCCGTTTATGGTATCCGGCACAATAACCTCCGCATTATCCGGCGTATTTTCCCCCTTATAGCTTGTTATCTTTCCGTCCTCGGATATTGTGTACTTATCTTCTTCATTAAGAAACTGCCTTTTATACTCTCCCACAATCACTTCACTTTTGATTTTACCCTTTCTTTGGGCGTAAGTAGTTATAACCGTGTCATATTTAATTTTTATAGGTTCTACATAATCGTTTACGGCTGCAGAATCATTTACAAGATATGTTATATATGCTTGGGGGTCCGAGCAAGTGATTTCAAGATAAAATTCAGTATCAAATTCACCGGGTTCAACGCTGAATTCAGGGGCAGGCGTTTGCTGAATGTCCTCATCAAGTATGAATTCAATATACATACCCTCCCGCCATTCATATTGATCTATCCTGTCAACAATCTGGCTATAGGTTATTTTGGGATTATCCAGAACAAGGTACGTTAGGGCAGCGGTAACGTAGGGTGCCGCCTGTGAGGTGCCGTCTGCCATAGCATAGGTATTATCAAGATAAGAGCTTACAACCATATAACCTACTGCGGCAGTTTCACACATTGAGCCGTAGTTACTGAAGCTGACTCTTCTGAGCATAGCACCGTCAAAAGCCATAACCGTAATGACGTTATCACAACAAGCGGGGGTATAGGATATAGAATCCATATTAACACCGTCATTACCTGCGGCGGCAACAAGCTTTATGCCTTTTCTGTGTGCTTTCGCAAGTGCTTCATCCATTGCGGGGTTATCGCCTCTGCGACCAAAGCTCATATTAATAATGTCTACTCCGTCTGCAATGGCAGCTTCAACACCCAGAACTGTCTGGGCATCGGTGCCCTTTCCTTCACTGTTCAGAACCTTATAGGGCTTGATTGTAACGTTATCGAAGGTGTTAGCAACAATTATGCCCGAAACGTGAGTACCGTGCCCGTTGTCGTCATAACACGAAGCCGTACTGTCAATTGCATTAAAGCCGTTGGGGTCAACCCTGTCCTTAAGAAGGTCGTGGTCGTACGCTATTCCCGTATCAATAACAGCAACCGTCAGTTCCTGAGTGTAATTGACACCTGAATCGGTAAGCTTTTTACGAAGGGGTGTAAAGCCGAGAGTATTGGCGTCCTCCACCATATATTCGTGAAGAGTGGTATCTGTGTAGGAAGATTTGAGAATTTCAAAATCCATAAGTCTGTTGATTTCGTCCTCTTGTGCATATTCAACGTCCTTACAGCTTTCGTAATATTCGAGGGCTTCTTCGGCAGATTTACTGTTGTCAAACTGCAGAATATGCCAATCGTTATAGCCCTCTGCACAAGCTACCGCGTCAAGGGTATCAATACTACCCTCGGCTTTTACTATAAGGCGGTCTGTTGAGTAAGATGACGGCTCATCTTTTTCCTCTTCTTCATCTGCACAAACGGAAAAAGAGCTTACCGTATTCATTTCTTCCTCGGTCACAGCCGTGTCATTATCGTATTTTTCAATAATATCACTTAACTGATTGGTAAATTCTTCAAGCGATACTTCATTCTCGTCGATTTCGGTTGCCTGTGCAAAAACGGGTAAGCCCGCTATTAACAGAACACCGCATAAAACCAAGCTGATAAATTTTTTCATAAACTGACCTCCTGCTTACAATTTAGGTGAAATTCCTTTCACCTTCTGTTATATAGTGTAAAGAAAGTCAGTTTTTGACAAAAAAATTTTATAAAAACTTTAACCGACCCCCTCAAAAGGTCGGTTAAAGTTATATTTTATGTGGTGCGAAGCTTATGATGCTGCCCGCAGGTCCCAAAACGCCTCACTCCTCACTTCTCACTCCTAACTCCTTCGGGCTTACGCCGTACTCGGACTTGAAGGCTCTGTAAAAATTGGCGTAGTCCTGAAAGCCGCATTTGTGGTAAACCACACCGGGTGCTACACCCTGCGATAAAAGCTCCTTGGCATTAAGCAACCGCTTTAACATTATATATCTGTATACACTTGTACCGACAGAACGAGTAAACTCGTGGGAAAGATGGTATTTACTTACAAAGAATTTTTGCGCTATGCTTTCCAAGGATAAATCCTCATTATAATGCTCGTTTATAAAGGTCAACACCTGAGTAACAAGGAGCGTGTCCTTTACAGGCTCGGCATTACCCTCTTTTTGAAGTGCAAGACGGTTTATTTCAACCATAAACTGCAAAAATACGCCCATTGCACTAAGGTCATTGCCGTAATCACTGCCATAGGTTTCATTTATCATCTTTTCAAGAAGCTCGGTTATGCTTGTTCTCTGAATTCCCGTGGGTCTTAATATATTAGTATGGGTGGGTGAATGTATATCAAAGCATTTTGTAAGGGTATTTTCACTATTACCGAAGCTTTCAATATACGTTTTATCTATCCACAAAACTATTCTTTCATAAACACAGTCGGGCTTTACAATGGGTTGATGAAGCTCCCTCGGGTTAATAAGAAGCAAATCACCGGGCTTTAAAAGATAGGTTTTACCCTCTACCCTGTATTCAACCTCACCGTTTAAAAAGAAATAAATCTCATAAAAATCGTGGTGATGCACCGCAACGCTTTCGGGCTTGGGGTCACGGTAACGAAAAACCTCAAAGGTGTTTTTTTCCATATTCTGACGAGTTTGAAAACTTTGGGTCTGTGACTGCATAATATCACCTGCATTGCCAAAAATTTAATATGTTACTTTTATATTACCGCAATTATTACAATATGTCAAACAATATATACAATTACTATTGTAAATATTTGATGATATACTTAAAATGCATTATAATGAAAATAATTTTTACGGGAGGTTTTCTCTTATGAAAATGTCGTTCCGTTGGTATGGCGATACCGACCCCATTTCACTTCAGTATATCAGCCAGATTCCCAATATGCGTAGCATTGTAAGTGCAGTTTATGACGTTAAGCCCGGCGAGGTATGGCCCGAGGAAAGCATTGCAAAAATGGTTAAGCAATGCGAGGACAACAACCTTATTTTTGATATTGTTGAGTCCATTCCCGTTCACGAAAACATCAAGCTCGGCAGGGATAACGTGGACGAGCTTATTGAGGTTTATTGCGAAAACATCCGCCGTTGTGCAAAATACGGCATTAAATGTGTAACCTATAACTTTATGCCCGTTTTCGACTGGACACGTACTCAGCTTGACAAGGTTGCCCCCGACGGCTCCACAAGTCTTGTTATGTATTGGGAACAGATGAAGGGTCTTGACCCCCTTAAGGATGATATTCATCTTCCCGGATGGGACTCAAGCTACACTCAGGAGGAGGTACGTGAGCTTATTTCCGCTTACGGTGAGCTTGGTGAAGAAGGTCTTTGGGCTAACCTTGAAAAATTCCTTAAAAAGGTTATTCCTGTTGCCGAGGAATGCGGCGTAAGAATGGCAATTCATCCCGATGACCCACCCTACCCAATTTTCGGTATTCCCAGAATCATTACCTGTGAAGAAAATCTTGACAGAATGCTCGCAATCGTTGACAGTCCTGCAAACTCCCTTTGCCTTTGCACAGGCTCACTTGGTTGTGCGGCAACAAACGACGTTGTTGCGATGGTTAAAAAATACAGCGCTATGGACAGAATTGCATTTATGCACATTCGTCAGGTGCTTGTTCTTCCCGACGGTAGCTTTGAAGAGCAGGGTCACCTTTCAAAATGCGGTAGCCTTGATATGTACGAAATCGTTAAAGCCCTTGTTGAAACAGGCTTCGACGGCTACGTAAGACCCGACCACGGCAGAATGATATGGGGCGAAACGGGTAAGCCCGGCTATGGTCTTTACGACCGCGCACTTGGTGCAACCTATATTAACGGACTTTTTGAAGCTTGTGAAAAAGCCAATAAATAAGGAGAGTATATTATGAACGCTATTTCTGAAAAAATTATGTCAATCGGCGTTGTGCCGGTTATTAAGCTCAACAATCCCGAAAGAGATGCAGTTGCCCTTGCAGAGGCTCTCGTAAAGGGTGGCGTACCCGTTGCGGAGGTTACCTTCCGCGCAGCAGGTGCCGCAACCGCAATCAAGCTTATGAGCGAAAACGTTCCCGAAATGCTCGTTGGTGCAGGTACCGTTCTTACAACTGCACAGGTTGACGAGGCTATTGAAGCGGGTGCAAAGTTCATTGTTACTCCCGGTCTTGACGAAAGCATCGTTAAGTATTGTCAGGAAAAGAACGTTCCTATTTATGCAGGCTGCACCACTCCCACAGATTATCACACCGCATACAGACTTGGTCTTGACGTGCTTAAGTTCTTCCCTGCAGAGCAGTCAGGCGGTCTTTCAAAAATCAAGGCTATGAGTGCTCCCTTCCCTATGTTCAAGGTTATGCCCACGGGCGGTATCGGTCTTAACAACCTTAAAGAATACCTTTCATGTCCCGTAATTGCCGCTTGCGGTGGTTCATATATGGTTACTGCAGACCTTATTGACAATCAGAAGTGGGACGAAATCATCGACCTTTGTAAAAAATCAGTTGAAATTGTTAAGGAGGCACGTTCAAATGGCTAAAGTTGTTACCTTCGGCGAAATTATGCTTCGCCTTGCACCTAACGGATATTACAGATTCTTCCAGGACGACCAGCTTCAAGCCACATTCGGCGGCGGCGAGGCTAACGTAGCGGTTTCCCTTGCAAACTATGGTTTAGATTCAGTTTACGTTACTAAGCTCCCCACTCACGCTATCGGTCAGGCGGCTGTAAACTCACTCCGTTATTTCGGTGTTGATACATCAAAAATTGTCCGTGGCGGTGATAGAGTAGGTATCTACTTCCTTGAAAAGGGCGCTTCACAGCGTGGTAGCGTTTGTATTTATGACCGTGCACACTCCGCTATTCAGGAGGCTTCATCATCCGACTTTAACTGGGATGAAATCTTCGAGGGTGCAGACTGGTTCCACTTTACAGGTATCACTCCCGCTTTAGGTGCAAACCTTGTAGAAATCTGCAAAGAAGCTTGTATTGCCGCTAAGGCAAAAGGCGTTAAAATCTCTTGCGACCTTAACTATCGTGGTAAGCTCTGGACAAGAGCCGAGGCTCGTGAAGCAATGACCGAGCTTTGCAAATATATTGACGTTTGCATTTCTAACGAAGAGGATGCAAAGGACGTTTTCGGCATCGAGGCAGAAAACACAGACATTTACGGCGGTAAGCTTAATAAAGAGGGCTACAAATCAGTTGCAAAACAGCTCGCCGACAAATTCGGCTTCGAAAAGGTTGCAATTACACTTCGTAGCTCAATTTCGGCTAACGATAACGACTGGGCGGCAATGCTCTTTGACGGCGAAAACTACTGCTTCTCAAAGGAATACCACCTTCATATTGTTGACCGTGTTGGCGGTGGTGACAGCTTCGGCGGTGGCCTTATTTATGCACTTCTTAACGGCAAGGACACTCAGTCGGCTATTGAGTTTGCGGTTGCTGCATCAGCACTCAAGCACTCAATTGAAGGCGACTTCAACAGAATCGGTGTCAGCGAGGTTGAAAAGCTTGCGGGCGGCGACGGTTCAGGACGAGTTCAGAGATAAATACAATAAAAACTTTAACCTCATTCGACTAACCGAATGAGGTTTTTTGTTGACATAACCATAAAAAAATGTTAGATTTATACTATATTTATATTAGTAGGTGATTTTGTGAAAAAGACAATCGCAATTATCCTTTCCCTCACACTTCTTATGTCGGCTTGTGTTGTTGGCGTAAGCGCAGCATCAAGTGATGTTGACATCTCTTATGCAGTAGCATCCGACCTTCACTACAACATTCCCGACGAAGAATTAGAATGGTTCTCAGAGGACCCCATTTACGGCTATGCTAACAGACGTGCCGCTATGGAAAACGAAAGCGGACTTATTATCGACGAAATGCTCCGTCAGGTTGCAGAGGACGATAATATGGATTTCCTTCTCGTTGCGGGCGACCTTGCCGATAATGGTAAAAGCACTATGGAGGAGCACCTTGCAGTTGCCGAGAAGTTAAAAAACTTTGAGGAAGCCTCGGGCAAGCAGGTTTACGTTATTCCCGGAAACCACGACTACGGTATGCCCGGCGAATATTGCGAAACAGGTGCCACAGAATTCAAAAACATTTACGCTGACTTCGGCTATGACCAGGCTATCACTACCGACGGCTTGTCATACACCGCAAATCTCGGCAACAAACACAGACTTATTGCCCTTGACAGTACCGACCCCAACAAATCCACAGAGGACGGTATGACCGATGCAAAGGTTCAGTGGGTTATCGACGAGGCACAGAAGGCTTATGACGACGGCAGATACCCCATCCTTATGATGCACCATAACCTTCTTGATCATATGCCCTTACAGAGAGTTCTCAGCCACGATTTCATCATAAGAAATCATACTGCGACCGCTACAAAATGGGCAGATGCAGGCATCAAGCTTGTTTTCACAGGCCACGAGCATTGTAGCGACGCCACAACCTACACCTCACCCTCAGGCAACACAATTTCTGACTTTGCTACAACCTCACTTACAATGTATCCCCTCGAATACAGATACGTTGAAATGAGCGAGGATACCATCACATACGAGGCTAAAACAATTGATTCAATTGACACCGATGCACTTGTTGAAATGGTTGACGGCTATTCTGACGAGCAGATTGCCGAAATGAACAAGGGTCTTAACGCCTTCGCTAAGGAATATCTTAAGAATGGCGTTGAATACAGACTTGAGCGTGGCTTCAACGACGAGCAGTTAGGCATTAAGCCCGGTGATTTTTACTACACACTTGTAAGAGACGTTGTGGATACCTTCAACGACGTTCTCAATATGCCCCTTTACGGCGAAGGCAGTGCTCAGGAATTAGCTAAGCAGTACAACATCGATATTCCTGAAAGCGATTACAAGGACGGCTGGGACGTAGCAACGTCACTTGTTGCGGCTCACTATGCAGGTGAAGAGGATTATCCCTTATACGAAAACGACGTTAAAATCCTTTTCCTTATTATGTCACTTGTTATTAAATCCGAATTTGATTATATTGACGACCAGACCTTCTACAAGGCTGCCGCAAGTGTTATCGCTGCGCAGAACATTGAGTCAGTGGATGCAATTATCAAAATGATTTCTGCACAGGAGGAAGGCGTTACAGCAGGTGAATACCTGCTTGTAGCAGTTGCTTCACCCTTGCTCCACTCCTTTGCAAACGACGACGGTGTGCCCGACAACAACGGCGCTATTGACGGCTACGGTAACACAGACACAGGCGCAAATATCGGTGCTAACCTCGGCACATCCTTCCTTGATGTTGCTAACGGCTTCTACACCTTCCTTCGTTATATTGTAAAAATACTTAACCTCTGGTTATAATAAAACATAAAGCCACTTTCATACCGAAAGTGGCTTTAATTAAAAAGGTGTGAAATTATGATACCCGCAAATCCTCAGGATTATATGCATGACTCTGACCGCAGAGCCCTTAATGATTTAAAAAGAATTCCGATTTTCGACAAGGTATGCAGTAAATTTATTCAGCTTTTTGACGAAAAGGTTTTCGGCATAACTGATATGGCTAACAAAATTCGTCTTTCAGAGGAGCAGGTTCCCCGTATTTATAATATGCTCCCCGGAATATGCGAAAAGCTTGGAATTGAAAAAATACCGCCCCTTTACCTTGAGCTTAACCGTGACCCCAATGCATATACATACGGCGACAAAAACCCCTCAATCACCGTTACGTCAGGCTTACTCGAATGCCTTACGTACGAAGAAATATATGCTGTATTAGCCCACGAGTGCGGTCACATTGCCTGTCACCACGTGCTTTATCACACAATGGGTCAGGTTATTTTGAACGGTGGCCTTGAGCTTTTAGGCACAGGCTCACTCATTACTGCGGCGGTTGCCACCTCTTTAAAATTAGGCTTTTACTACTGGATGCGTTGCAGTGAGTTCAGTGCGGACAGAGCCGCTGCAATTTGTTGCGGTAAGTCTGAGCCCGTGGTACAAACTATGATGCGACTTGCAGGTGGCACCTCACACATTGGTGATGAAATAGACAGAGAGCTTTTCATTGCTCAGGCGGACGATTATCAGGATTTACGTAACAGCTCAAAACTTAACAAGCTTATTGAATTCGTGGTGCTCAGTAATCAGAGCCATCCCCTTTTATCCGTAAGAGCCCACGAAGCCAGAGCATGGCTTGAATCCGAGCAATACAAAACCGTTGTGGATACTATGAACGGCATAGTCAGGGAGCCCCCGCAAATCCCCGTAGAACCCCCCGTAAGATTGTGCAAAAACTGCGGAGTCCAAATACCCGACAATGCACTGTTCTGTCAGGAATGCGGCACAAAACAGGATTAAGGTTAATAAGTAAATAAAAAAACAAGCAACTTTTGAACAGAGAAAAGTTGCTTGTTTTTGTGTATAAGAAACACATTAATGAAATATTGCTATGCAATATGAAATAATCCTGCGGACTATGAAATATTTTGTCTTACGACAAAATGTGAAATAAGAACCTGACTTCGTCAGAACCTTGTTATTCGCTCTGCTCATAATAAAATTTGCCAACATTCGCGTCATCGAATATTTCATATTTACAAAGTAAATATTTCACAGCGAAGCTATTTCACTTGCCCGTAAGGGCAAATTTCATTGAAAAAAGCATCGCTATTGCGATGCTTTTTTCTTGGCGCGCCGGAAGGGACTCGAACCCCTGACCTTCTGGTTCGTAGCCAGACACTCTATCCAACTGAGCTACCGGCGCTTATATGGAGCGGATGACGAGGCTCGAACTCGCTACCTCCACCTTGGCAAGGTGGCGCTC
>JAFYLQ010000016.1 GCA_017550105.1 Clostridia bacterium
ATACCTTTTGCGCCTGCCTTCATTGTGCGGCCGATTGACTGCTTAAGAGCACGACGGAAAGATACACGTTTTTCAAGCTGAGCTGCAATGCTTTCTGCAACGAGCTGAGCATTGAGGTCGGGCTGCTTGATTTCAGTGATGTTGATGAATACATCTTTGTCACCGCCAAGCATTTTCTTAACTGTTTCTTTAAGTTTTTCGATTTCTGCACCGCCACGGCCAATTACGATACCGGGTTTTGCACAGAAAATGTTGATGCGGATTCTCTTGGGATCACGCTCAATCTCAACCTTCGGAACGCCTGCCGGAGCAAGGAGTTCAAGAAGGAATTCACGGATTTTGTTATCCTCAACAAGGATATCACCGAATTCACCCTTCTTAGCAAACCAGCGAGATTCCCAGTCTTTGATAACGCCTATTCTTAATCCGGTAGGATTGATTTTCTGGCCCATTATATTTCCTCCTCTCGCTTATTCTGCATCCTTGAGTACAAGGGTGATATGTGATGTCTTTTTGTTAATTCTGTTTGCGCTGCCTCTTGCACGGGGTCTGATTCTCTTAAGAGTGGGACCCTGGCAAACCCAGCACTGTGCAACGTAAAGTGAGCTTACGTCCATATTTTTGTTTTCCGCATTTGCAATAGCGGATTTAAGAAGCTTCTCAAGCGGCTCACAAGCGGCCTTCGGTGTGTGCTTGAGAATTGCCATTGCTTCGTCTGCAGGCTTGTTGCGAATAAGGTCAAGAACGATCTGAACCTTACGGGGAGCTATTCTTAAATAAGTAGCTTTTGCTGTTGCCTCCATTTTTACACACTCCTTTCGACCAATTATTTACCGTTATTTGAAGTTTTTGATCCCGCATGACCCTTGAAGGTTCTTGTGGGAGCGAATTCACCGAGCTTATGGCCAACCATATCCTCTGTTACATAAACAGGAACGTGCTTACGACCATCATGAACTGCAAAAGTATGACCAACAAAATCAGGGAAGATTGTTGAGCTTCTGCTCCATGTTTTAAGAACGATTTTTTCGCCGTTGTCATTCATTTTCTGAACTCTTTCGAGCAGCTTAGGCTGCACATAAGGTCCTTTTTTAATGCTTCTGCTCATTAAATACTGCTCCTTTCCGGCTTATTTGCCGTTACGACGCTTCACGATAAGCTTATCGGAGCGATTCTTCTTGGCTCTTGTCTTATAACCGAGAGCGGGTTTACCCCAGGGGGTAACGGGACCGGGACGACCGATGGGTGACTTACCTTCACCACCACCGTGGGGGTGGTCATTGGGGTTCATAACAGAACCGCGAACTGTAGGTCTGATACCCATGTGACGTGTACGACCAGCCTTACCGATTTTAACGTTCTCGTGATCAAGGTTACCAACCTGACCAACAGTTGCCATACAATTTACGGGCACGTTACGAAGCTCACCGGAGGGAAGTCTGAGAAGAGCGTAAACGCCTTCCTTAGCCATAAGCTGAGCTGCATTACCTGCTGCTCTTGCAAGCTGGCCACCCTTACCGGGATAAAGTTCAACGTTGTGAATGAAAGTACCAACAGGGATATTTGTAAGGGGTAATGCATTACCGGGCTTAATATCTGCTGAAGGACCTGCTACAACCTTATCGCCAACCTTGAGACCAACGGGAGCAAGGATATAAGCCTTTTCGCCGTCTGCGTACTCAATAAGAGCGATGTGTGCTGAACGGTTGGGATCGTATTCGAGAGTTTTTACTGTTGCTTCAATATCGAACTTTGTTCTCTTGAAGTCGATTACTCTGTACTTTCTACGGTTTCCGCCGCCGCGATGACGAACAGTGATTCTACCGTAGCTGTTACGACCTGAATTTTTGCTGAGAGGCTTTAAAAGACTCTTTTCAGGAGCAACTTTTGAAAGTTCGGAGTAATCTGTAACCGACATATTACGTCTTGCGTTTGTGGTCGGCTTGAAAACTTTAATAGACATTTTATTCACACTCCTATAATGGTTTTGCGGAGAATGTCAACTCCATACTATACCAAGTGGGGTATAAGTTATTTAAGTTTCAGATTACATCATACCGTCAAAGAACTCAATTGTCTTTGAATCTTCTGTAAGAGTTACGATAGCTTTTTTCCAAGAAGCTGTATAGCCCTCGAATCTACCGTATCTTCTTAATTTACCGTTAACAGTTGTTGTGTTAACCTTTGCTACCTTAACGCCGAAGAGTTCTTCAACTGCTTTAGCAATTTCAACCTTGTTAGCGTCGTTAGCTACCTTAAAGGTATATTTCTTGGAAACAACACCCATCATAGAAGCTTCTGTGATGATAGGCTTAATGATAATGTCCTGTGCAAGTTTCATTATGCATATACCTCCTCGATTTTTGTAACAGCATCCTTAAGAACTACGATTTTGTCGCAGTTGAGGATGTCGTAAACATTGAGAGTATTAACGGTTGAAACCTTTGCACCCTCGATGTTACGGATGCTCTTGTAAACTACTTCGTTGTTTTCGGGAAGAACTACAAGAACCTTTTTGTTAGCTTCAAGAGCTGCAAACATTTTTGCCATCTCTTTAGTTTTGATTGCATCAAGCTTGATAGAATCAAGAACGATCATTTCATCAGCAGCAACCTTTGAAGAAAGAGCAGACTTCATAGCAAGTCTTCTAACCTTCTTGTTGATTGAGAAGCCGTATGTGCGAGGCTTGGGACCAAGAGCGATACCACCGTGATACCACTGGGGTGAACGAGTTGAACCCTGTCTTGCACGACCTGTTCCCTTCTGACGCCACGGTTTCTTACCGCCGCCGCTAACTTCGGAACGAGTTTTTGTGGACTGAGTGCCCTGACGCTGATTTGCTAAGTAGCCGACAACTACAAGGTGCATAGCTGACATATTGGGCTCGATGCTGAAGATAGAATCGTTAAGCTCAATATCTGATACCTTTTTGCCTGCCATATCAAGTACTGATAATTTACTCATCTGTTACACTCCTTCCTTACGCTTTCTTAACGCTGTCAGCAATTACAACGATGCCGCCCTTGGGACCGGGAATGGAACCCTTGATAGCGATGAGGTTGTTTTCGCTGTCAACTTTAACTACGCTGAGGTTCTGAACAGTAACACGCTCGCTACCGAGGTGACCTGCCATCTTTTTACCTTTGAAGATACGAGCGGGGTCGATAACACCTAATGAACCACCGTGTCTTGCAACAGGGCCGGTACCGTGTGTTTCTCTGAGTCTGCCGAAGTTCCAACGCTTGATAACGCCGGCTGTACCCTTACCTTTGCTCTTACCAACTACGTCAACGATATCGCCTGCAGCAAAGATGTCTGCTTTGATGATGTCACCAACGTTTACGGATGAGGTATCATCGAGTCTGAACTCTTTGAGTACCTTTTTGGGGGCAACGTCAGCCTTCTTGAAGTGACCAGCCTCAGGCTTGTTCACTCTGCCGACTTTCTTGTCGCCGAAACCAATCTGTACGGCATCATAGCCGTCGTTTTCAGTTGTCTTTTTCTGAACAACTGCGCAAGGACCAGCTTCGATTACTGTAACGGGAATCATATTACCCTTTTCGTCGAAGATCTGAGTCATGCCGATCTTTTTTCCGATAAGACCTTTTTTCATTTTGTTTTCCTCCTGTCAGATTATTGGTTGAGTTACCTCAACATGACCTGCACCTATATATAATAGGTATATTTAAAATTAAGCTTTATATCGGATTAAAGCTTAATCTCAAAATCAACACCAGCGGGAAGCTCAAGACCTGTGAGAGCCTCAACAGTTTTGTTTGAGGGTCTGAGAATGTCGATGAGTCTCTTGTGTGTGTGCTGTTCGAACTGCTCACGAGAGTCTTTGTACTTGTGAACTGCGCGAAGCACTGTGATAACCTCTTTTTCTGTGGGGAGCGGAATGGGACCGGAAACCTGAGCGCCTGTACGCTTTGCTGTTTCAACGATCTTTTCTGCTGCTTTGTCAACGAGGTTGTGATCGTAACCCTTAAGTCTGATTCTGATTTTTTCCTTAACTGCCATTTTGAACGCCTCCTAAAATATTGTGGCGGGCTGCGTAAGTTTCATCAACTGTCCCGGGCTTATCGGCCCTCTCATTTAAAAACCGGAATGTCAATTCCGGGATATACTCACGCTCCGAAACAACACCGAAGCCGCAGTTAAGGACGGCAGACGGTTTGCTATCGGTATTTAATCGCCCGGTTTTAAATCGGACATACTCCGCGGAAATTCCCTGCCTCAGAGGGCAGCCACCTCCCGCATCATCGCATATCTGCTCGTTTCAGGGCATAAAAAGATAGGGACACGCACTTCACGAGCCCTATCATAATATCACAATCATTTACAGATTGCAAGTGTTTTTTTGTATTTTTTTGAGAATTTTTGAAAAAATTTTTGTAAGAATGTACCAATGATTTTTTTTGCCAAAATCAGCTAATTCCCGTAAAATAATCGGGGTATTGCTCCATTACAAGTGTCTTTACCATATTGAAGCAGAAAATACCCTCTGCATAAGACACCCCAACGTTACCCACGCCGTTACTTGTGGCAACACTGATATTTCTTTCAAGGTCAATCTGATACACCTTTTTTAAGGTATCGGGGCTTTTAACGTAATTACCTGCTGAATCCTTTGTTCCGTCAAATTCAAGAACGAAGTTGGTTCCCGTATCAGGTACACTGTATATAGCAACAAGCAAATCCGTATCAACGCCATACTCACCTGCAACGAGCTTTATATACTGATTGTCGTAATGGTCGGAAAGTCTGTTATCACCATTTTTAGATAACTTCTCGTAATTCTCAACTGCGAGGTTTTTGGTGGTCTTTTTATTATCTGCTCCGGCATTACCCTGTTGTCCACCGTAATTAGATGCATTCTCTGAGAAAACCTCTGTTTCAGTCTCGCCACCAAGATAATCCTCAAGATTACTTTGGGTAGTCTGATTCAAATCAGGATTCTCAACGTATGAGTAATCGTAATTAGTTGAATCGGTTGAAGAATCCCCTTTCACAACGCTTACGATGGCAACCACCATAATAATAAGGCTTATTAAAATGGAAATGCCCAACACGATGATAATGGGGGTCTTGTTATTCCTCTTTTTTTCGTTATTCATATCAGCCAAAGCAGTACCTCCGCCACTATATATAATAGGTATAGTAAAAAACCTTAAATTTCTAAAGAAAGAGAGTGCGGAAAACCGCACTCCCTCTGTGAAAACTATTGCAATAATTCACACTTCTTATAAGTGTTGTGTAGCCCTAACTTAAGCTACTGTGTCAGTTGCCTCTGCGATTGAGGGAGCAAAGTCAGCAAAGCCCTGAAGAACACTACCGATAAGCGGGAAATCTACAAGAGCTGCAAGTGTGCCTTCGTAACCTACAACATTACCTTCAGCATCAACAACGGGCTGAATAAGAGAGTGGATTGCATCAGCAATTTCCTTTGTATCAAGGCCGTAGTTAGCAAGAAGCTGCCAAATAGAATTTAACATTGATTTATCCTCCTTTCCTGCTTTTATACATCTGTATATTAGCACAACATACAGAATTTATTTTTCTTTTTTAGAAATATAAAATATTTTTTTTACAAATTCTCAATATGTTCGAGTCTTTTAGGCTTATATAAACCGTCACTTAAAATAAAATTCGGATTATCACAAGCCGCCTTTTTAAATAAATCTATATTCAATTCGTCGGGATACATTTCAAGATTTGATAAAATATCCGTGTTACGCATACGTAAATCATGAGCATCGGAACCGATAAAATCCACGTATCCGCAATTAAGCATTTCACAGGCTACGTAAGCCTCCCTATCGCCGAAAACACCAGTGGGCGAAGCCGCATTCATTTGAAAAAGTGCACCTATATCGGATAACTTCTCAACACACGAAGCATTATCCATAACAAACTCGTATCTCTCGGGGTGAGCGATTATAGGCACAAGACCGAAAGAGGACAGATAATTGCACCAGGAAACCACGTCCTCATAGGTGGTTTTATAAAAATGAAATTCAATAAGAATATACCGTGAACCATTCAGGGTATAAGGCTTGAAGTAGCTTATATTAAATATTTCATCATCACAGAGTATTTCGAAGCCTTTTTTTATCATCAACTCTGAATCATGGTCCTCAAGGCATTCACTGAGAATTTCAAACTTCTCTTCCCTTTCGTCATAAAGGTCCTCTGCCTGTTCCCAATGTATAAGATGAGGTGTAAGAAACAAGGTTCCTGTTCCCGAATCCTCTGCCTCGAAGCACATATCCATAGTCTCCTCGAAGCTGTCTGAACCATCATCAATATCCCACAGGGAATGAGAATGTATATCAGTAATGTTACCGAACATATTAATCTCCTAACGAATTAATTGTTTTTCTTTTTTACTACCTTTACAGGCACACGCTTCCTGCCAATAATACCCTCGTCATACATAAGCTTTAACACAATAATGGTCAAGGGCACCGCAAGAATACCGATAGCACCCAACAGTCTGCCGCCGAGGAACATTGCCATAATAGTAACAATTGAAGGTAAACCAACCTGATTTGCAACGAGCTTGGGCTCAATAATTTGACGGATAACCGTTATTACCGCATACAAGAGCATTAATGCTACACCCATAGCAAAATCACCTGTAATTATATTGTACACAGCCCAAGGAATTACGATTGTACCCGTACCAAGCACAGGCACAATATCAACAATACAAGTAACAAAGGCAATAATCGGAATATAACCGCCCTCGTAAATACCGATAAGCTTCATAAGATTAAGACCAAGGAAAACCTCGGTAAAGGTTATAAGCATAAGTGTTGCATACGCCTTAATCATTTTACCTATGCCGGTAGTAACGGTACGTTTGGCGTTGATAAGCTTTTCGCCTGTTTCCTCAGAGCACATTTCAAGAATCATATCCCTTACCTTGTCGTACTCAGAAGTCATAAACACGCAGGAAATTATGGTTACAACAATGCTTACAAGAAATGTGGGAATACCCTTCACAACACTCCATGCACCGCTGAGAGGTGCTGAAAG
Source organism: Clostridia bacterium (assembly GCA_017550105.1). GTDB lineage: Bacteria > Bacillota > Clostridia > Oscillospirales > Acutalibacteraceae > DTU089. The sequence goes on from JAFYLQ010000016.1 coordinate 7,042, forward strand.
TGAGCTTAAATCAAAGCTTGTTTCCTTAGTGCCGAGATTATTAAAAAAGTCTGTTACGTATTCGCTGAGAGCATTACCGATACCCTTGGGTAATTTGCCGATAAAATTCATAGCCGTACTTTCAACCATAAGTATTAAATCGTCCACAGACGTTACGGTAGCGGTAAGGTAAGCGATAAAATCCTTTAACTCAACGTACAAAACGTAGCCTGCACCGGCTAAAATACCGACAACACCAACTACCAGCAGCAACACCAGAACAGTCGAAATAAAGCCGTGGCTTTTTAGCTTGAGTTTTTTAGTGAACTTACGCACTACGGGTTGCAGGAATACCGACAACACTGCGGCAAAAACAAATGGGAAAATATAGCCCATTGCATATTTAATCAAAAAACAATATATACTCACAAATATAGCAAGGTATATGAAGGTTATTATAAAGGATCGTTTCTTTTCAACTGCTTTTTCCATTGAATCTTCCTCCTCACACACCCCTATTCTAAACTATTGAAAAGAATAATACAATTAAATTATGTCAAATTTAGTAAAAATTTTAAAAAATATTTATAAATTTCAGTTTTTCTCTTTATTATCATAAAAAATTATGTTAAAATACATTTCGTATATACTATAAGTGGCTTTTCACTTAGGACACCTACGGAGGTATAAAAATGCAAGTTGCTATTATGGGCTTCGGTACAATCGGCTCAGGCGTTGCCGAAGTTATTTTGAAAAACCAAAAAAGTATTGTGGCTAAATGCGGTCACAGTTCATTGGATATTAAATATATTCTTGACATCCGCGATTTTTCAAATCACGAATTAGGTCGTTATTTCACAACCGATTTTAACGATATTCTCAACGACGCATCGGTTGGCATAGTTGTTGAATGTATGGGTGGCACAAAGCCCGCATACGAGTACGTTTCTGCTTGCTTAAAGGCAGGTAAAAGCGTAGTTTCATCCAATAAGGAGCTTGTAGCGGCTCACGGCTACGAATTACTTGAATTAGCAAAAGAAAATAACGTTAACTTCCTTTTCGAAGCAAGTGTTGGCGGCGGTATTCCCATTATCAGACCCATCAGCCAGTGCCTTGCCGCTAACGAAATCAGCGAAATTGCAGGTATTCTTAACGGCACAACCAACTTCATTCTCACCAAGATGATTGAGGACGGTATGGCATTCGAGGATGCACTTAAATTGGCTCAGGATAACGGCTACGCCGAGCGTGACCCCTCCGCAGATATTCACGGTCACGATGCTGCACGTAAAATCTGTATTCTTGCTTCCCTTTGCTTTGGCAAGCACGTTTACCCCGACGTTGTTGAAACCGTTGGTATTACAGAAATCACACCCGAGGACGTTGCTTATGCAAAGAACTGGGGCGGTGTTATAAAGCTCATCGGCAGAGCACAGCTCAACGATAACGAAAAAATCAGCATTACAGTTGGTCCCTGCCTTATTCAGAACCACTCACAGTTAGCATCCGTTGACGACGTTTTCAACGCTATTCTTGTTCGCGGTGACGCTATCGGTGACGTTGTATTCTACGGCAGAGGCGCAGGTAAGCTTCCCACAGCAAGTGCCGTTGTTGCAGACGTTATTGACTGTGCAAGACACACCGCAAAAAGAAAAGCCTTCGGTTGGGGCCCTGCAGAGGACAATTACGTTATTGACGCTTTGTTACAGAGCTCGTCACTTTACGTTCGTGCAGAAACCGACGATTACGTTGCCGCATTCAATGCAGTAAACAAAGCATTCGAGGCTCCCGTTATTCTTCACAGAGATGACGAGCCCAAGACAGAAATTGCTTTCGTTATTCCTCAGATGCGTGAAAAGGAAGCACGTGCAGTTATCGAGACCTTACCCATGGACGTTAAAGCAGTCCTTCGTGTTCTCGATTATTAATTTTAAATCCATTGAAAGGATGAACCTTTATGGCTCTTTGCCCTAAATGTCACGGCATACTGAACTTTTGGAACGTAAAAGCTGAATGTCCCTATTGCGGTGTTAATATTCCCAACTACGATTGGGAGGCCTCCCTTGACGCAGACGCTGAAAAGGCTGAGAAATCCTGGGTAAAATTCAGAAGATTCACAGGCAACCTCAAAAGTGCACTTTTCGGTAATGTTTTCAGAATCATTCGCTTTGCCTGTACCTTTTTACCCCTTGTGGTATTGATACTCCCCTTGGCAAATTACACTCTTAATTTGCCATTCTACGGCGACTGGTCAAACAATTTTACGTTGCTTGACTTCTCAATGAACACACTTTTGAGCCTTAACTGGGGTTCGCTTATAGGTCTTATGGCATCAGAAACCCTCGGTTCACCCGTATCAATGCTAATAATCTCAATACTCCTTACTTACCTTGCAATAGTTTTTGGTGTGTTGAACTTCGTTTTCGTGCTTTTAAAGGCACCCTCGCTTAAAGCCGGTGCCAATATTGTGCTTTGCCTGTTATCTACCGTAAGCTTTGCCACTGCAGGTATTCTTTTCACAAGCTCCGTTTCACAGATCGGTGCAACAACCGCGCCCTTCATTGACGGCTCCGTGCAGTTCGGCTTGTTTGTGGGTATTGCATTATTCACCCTTAACGTGGTATTAAACGTGCTCATTAACCGTAGCTTTAAAAAGCAAAGAAAGGCTCAGGCTTAAAACTTAACAATAAAATTTTGAACCCCTTACAATCAACGATTGTAAGGGGTGTCTTATGTAGTTAGTTATACAGTAGGCTTGCAGGTAACACCTGATTGGTAACCACTTGAATTTCCGTTATCATAAACAGCCTTTACAGTATAAGTGTAAGCAACTCCTTTTTTAGCTGTTTTATCATCATAATAATAATTATAGCCATTGCCATTCCAACTGCCATTACTGGAATCGGGGCATGCAGTCACTATTCTCACCCAATCACCCGAACCCTCTTTTCTATAAACAGAAAACGCATCAGGCATTGAATAACCATGAGTCCAGCTGATTCTAACTTTATTATCACTTATTCTTGTAGCACTTACCAATTTAGGTGTAACAACGTATCTGTTGTAAAAATGATAATCAATGATGTCACCATTGTCATAATACACTCGTAAAACAACAGAATTTTTTCTCATATAATTTTCCATATAACTGTTGGTAAATGAATATAAATAAGTATCATCGCCATTAGGAGTTATGGTCGTTACAGTTCCGTCGATAGTACCATAATAACCTCTGCACACATCATATTTGATTACATTTTCCATTGCAGCCCAAGAAATTATATAATGGGAGGCAGTGTTCTTGCAAGTAACAATAGGTTCCTCATTTTTTGCAGATGTATACTCCAAAACGTATTCATCAATGGGGGTATAAGCACCGTCTACATATAAACTGACACCGAATATATATTTCTTACCCTCTGGCATATCGCTTATATGCCATTTTTTATTTTCAATTATGCTCCAATAATTGCCTGATTCACTTTTAATATAAACACGGTCGTTTTCTGACAAGCCATTGACAATTATTGCATATCTCTCCGTTATGCCATTTTCGCGTTTTGAGTATTGCTTGGAAACGTAAGCTGCATTTTCATCTGGCTTATTTACACGCTTAACAGAAACAACCCCAAAATTAACGGTTTGTTCGACACCTTTATATACACCTTTGACACAATACTCATACGAAACATCTGTTTGAGCTGTTGTATCTTCAAATGTACGTTTGGTTAATCCACTACAAAGCAGAACATAATCATCTTCTCCGGACACACGCCTGTAAACATTGTAGGAGTCCACACTTCCAGAATTTGTCCAGGATATTGTTATATTATCCTTGAAAACCTTGCTTTCTATTGATATTTGAGGATAGTAAGCAACCGAAATAGCCGAAGCATCCAAATCGCTTGTTATTGTGAAACTTCCATTTTCATGGATAGCTTGAACTGACCACTCTGTGACACCAATATCTGTAGCTACATATTTATTTGCAGAGTTATACGATGGCATTTCATAAAATTCCCACTCACCGTTACTGTTTTTCTTATAAATCTTGTATCCGGTTGCATATGGCACTGTGCTCCAACTAAGGTTCAATTTACGATAAGTCTGTGAATCATCCAACTGAGCCCTTACTTTAGGTGCCCGAAGTATAACATAATCTATACCCGTTGTAAGATAGCTACCTCTGCTTGTTGTACCTTCGGCTCTGACTGTGTAGCGATAAGCGCCCTCTGAAGTTGCGGTTTCATCTACAAATCGGAATGTCTTTGAATCGAACTTACCAAGGTTTACCCAACCTGAACTCAAATCTAATGGTCTACGATATACAGTATATGCCGTTGCACCTGCAGCTTCTTTCCAAGTAACTTCCAACCCGTTACCAACCACATTAACAGCATTTAACACAGGAGAAGCAACATAATCAACCTTTTTGCCTGAATAATACGCACTGGTCGCAACACCTTGCGCTGTGTTTATAAATGCACGTACCGTATATTCATAGTTGTTGCCGGATACAGCCGTGGTATCAATATAGGTTGTACCGCCACGATATGCCTTTTGTATCACTTCCCAGCTACCGCCATTGGTTTTTCTGTAAATACGGTAATACGCACTTGGTATACTATTCCACTTTAGCTGAATTTTATTATCAGCCTGGGTGGCAACCGAGCTAACTACGGGAGCTTTAGCGTAAAGAGAGGTAAGACCGCTGAACTGATATCTTGAACCTGTACCCTTTTTGTTCAAGGCTTTAACGGTATAAACGTATTTACCACTTTTATCCTTAACGGATTTATCTGTAAAGGTAAGAGTTGAAGCATTTACTGTACCTACTTTTGTCCACTTTGTTCCGGTTAATGAACGGCGATAAATTGCATACTTATACGCTGAAGCAGATTGCTTGCACCAAGATATTTTGGGACCGTTAACCGTATTGGTAATACTCTTTAAAACAACCACTTGTTTATCAAATGCTGTTGTCCTGTCAACAACAAGCTTAAACTCTGTTACAGATGACGTAGAAAGAGTGACATTACCTCTTGAGTCTATTGATGCACCATAGGTAATGCAATAATATGTACCACTCTTAAAAACTCCTTTAAGTGTCAGGAGTGGTGACCATGTATACGTACCATAACTTTCGCAATAAACATAGTCCCCTGTTACAAGTTTCGTATAGTTTTTATCTGAATATATTTCATAGAAAAAATATTTATCACTATAATCAGCGTCAATGTAAAAATTAAGATAATCATGGGTACCGTAAAGTTTTACAGTGGATAGTGTATTGGAGAATTTGCTATCTGTTGGTACCATGTAGCCATAATACCTTGTTGTAGTGCTTACGGATATCGCTTCAACACTAACAGCAACAATACTGAACGATATAACCAACGTAAGCAGAACAGCTAAACCTCGTTTTAAAATTTTCATATATATCCTCCTTTATTAAAATAACACCGAATCGGTAGTTATTCCGAAATCCGGTTTTGTTGCCTTGTGAATTAATCATTTACAGCCAAGCCCCATATTATAACGATTGAATCATTCGACAGATTATTATACGGGCTGTTATTGTATTAACATAACAAATGTTGTTATACTTAATAATACTTGTTTACAAACGGATTTTTAAAACCATTGTTGCTACCATTTCCCGATGAATTTGCAGTTTCGTGGGTTTCTATAATTACATCACCATCATAAGCTGCGGCACCCGAACCACTGTTTTCTTTTATGATGTAACAACTATTTTGCAATGAATTATACGCAGCACCCACATCTTTTCCGGTAGTCTGGGGAGCCGTAGTTTTATTTTTCTCCAACTCACGCAAAAGACGTTCTCTTGACTCAGCAAAAGCATCTTCTTCAACGGTCACCACGCTTGATTCGGTTGTTGCTTCTTCAGTTACAGGCTCAGTAATTGACTCTGTGGTAAGCTCAGTTGTTGGTTCGGTAATCGCCTCCATATCAGGAAGTGTGGTTTCTTCAACAACTGTTTCCTCTATTTTCTCCTTGGCTTCTGCCACGGGCTTTGTCATAAAGCATACTGCAACCACTGCACACAAGCAAAGTGAAAGAGAAATCGCAATTTTACCCACTTTTTTATATGAGAGTGCTGATTTAACCCTTTCCTTTATACTGACTTCACCGAAGGCAATGGGACAAGCAGTAATTTTCGCATTGTTAACACCAATATTGATAAGGGTACGGGCATAAGCCTTGCGGTTTTCATCACTCATATTTTTAACAACCGCTTCGTCGCAGGCAAGTTCCAAATCCTTGCAGAAAAGCACGTAGGAAACCCACACAAGGGGGTTGAACCAATGAACACACAGAATAACAAAGCCCAAAATCTTTGTGACGTGGTCAAAATTCTTTATATGAGTTTTTTCGTGCTCCAATATTACCCTTAGCTTTTCACCCTTTATGTTGTATGGTATATAAATTCGGGGATTGAATATGCCGAAAACGAAGGGTGACTCTACTTTTTCGCTTTGGAATACGTTATCCTGAAATTTTACAGCATCGCTCATTCTGACTTTCAATTTAATAAAGCTTACAAGAGCGTATACTAAAAGCAACACCGCCACTACAACCCAAGCATAGGGTAAAACGCTTTCCCAATTAAATGCAGAAGCCATTGTGTCCGAAGCGCCTTGGGATACTACTTCATTTTGTGGCATATAGGTTGATTTATGGGGCACAAGGCTCAGAACACTTTCAAAAGAATAGGGAATAACAAGTTTAAGTGCTACCAAGCCCCACAGAATTTTTCTGAAAAGTTTCGGGGATTTTCGCAGAATAACTCGTGCAATCAGTACCGCCGCTATCAAAAAAGATGCCGACAGAGTCATATCAAGAATTGTTTTAAAAATACCGTCTAACATCAATTATTCTCCAAGTAATTTAAGTATTTCTTCACGGTCCTTATCCGAAAGCTTTTTGCTTTTGGCAAAAGCCGCAACAAAGGCAGGAATTGAGCCTTCAAACTTCTTTTCTAAAACCTCGTTAATCTCGGAAATCTGAATATCCTCTTTAGAATAAAGGGATTTAACAACAGAGCCCTCTTTTTTAAGGATTCCTCTTTCCTCAAGTCTTTTTATTACTGTATATGTAGTTGTTCTTGACCACCCCAACTGCTCCTTGCTTAAAGATGCAAGCTTTGCACAGGTTTCGGGCTCGTTCTCCCACATAATAAGGCAAAAACGATATTCACTTTCGTGTACCTTTGGTGTTTCCATATAAACACTCCTCTTCACTTCTTTAAATTCATTCTACTGCATTAGTCAAAAATTGTCAACAAAAAAATCCGAGGACTTCAAGTTGAAATCCTCGGTAGCTTTTATTCTGCAAAAACTATATCCTTTTTAAATTCCTTAAGTCGTACGTCGTAAGCCCTAAGAATATCGTCTTTAAATGCCAATTGGGGCTCCTCCACCCCAAGTTGCTTCATAAGATACTCTGTAAACAAGGGGTTTTGAATAAGGAATGGTCCTAAAAGATATGTGCCGAAAAGGTTATTTCTGCGAATACCCTCGGTTTTGCAATCAACCGTTGAGCCGTAGCCCTTGGTAACGGTAAGGAAATTATCCTTTTCGTTGATCTCATAGCAATGTGAGAAACGACTTGTGTAGCCCACGATTTCCATATCACCGAAGGCACCTAAGAAAAGTGAATTGTAACGCTTAGGAATTGTACGCTCTGCGTAAAAATCGAAAAGACCTAAGCCCTCAATTTTTTCACCGTCGGGCTTTTTGATGTACTTGCCCATAATTTCAAAGGTGTTGCCCGTCATAAGGAATATAACGCCCTTTTCAATAAGCTGAGCAATTCTTTCCTCGTGACCCTTAAGCCTTGAAAGTATACGCTCCTGATTGGATTCACTGCAGGAGCCGAAGTATACCATATCAACGTCCTCGGTAAGGAACTTGGGCATTTCGCTTACGGGAGTTTTAATAAACTCCGCATCGGGAAGGCACATTTCAAAATAACGCATATTAGCCTTGTCGCCGAACAAACAACAAATTTCAGGATACAAAACCTCAATCTTCATTATTGTTCACCGCCTTTTGCTTTATATGCCTCAGTAAATGCCGAAAGCATTTTTGCCTCTACCTGACAAGCAAGGTCGTAGGTTGAGGTATCGTGGAGAAGGTAAAGCTTGTCTATATCCTTATCCATTATATCAACCGCTTTGAATTCATCTTCCTCACAAAGTATTCTTTCCTCGGGAACACCCGCAATAAGAAGACGTAATTTGTAGTCAAAGCAACGGGGACCTGCAAGAACAATCTGCTTAACACCGTCGGTATTAAGGAACTCAAAGTCAACGTCGTATATCCAACCCACAAACTCGGAGGAATCGCGACGCTCGAACAAGTCGTCAATCATAATGAAAACGGTTCTGTCGCCCTCTTCGTGACCAACGAAGTCGAAGGTTCTTGAGCAGGAAACGGAGTTCTGACCCTTTGCCATTGTACGGATAATCTCAGTTTTACCCGCTTTGTTTTCTTTATAACGTGTCTGGGTGATGCTGATTTTTTTCATATAATCCTTGACCTTTTCAAGGTCAACCCCAAACTCGGACATAAGTGTAACTGCCGCAAGTTCGTTATAAATATTATAAAGGGCTCTGTTAACCATGGGGTATACTGTTTCAACACCTGCATGGTCAACGGTAATGGTCTGATTTTCGTAGTCAATATTGGTGAGCCTGTAGTTTGCCTCGTAGGATTTAAAACCACACTTGGGGCAATAGGCGTTACCGATATGGTGATAACGAAGGTAGTTATACTTTAACTTTTCGTCACAATTGGGACAAATTGAGAAGTCGTTAATAAGATTAACACACTCGGTAACGTCAGTATCAAGCTTATCAACCGCAAAATAAACACGCTCGTTATTCTTAAGAAGCTGTGATGACTGAAGGCAGTCTGCATTAAGAATAAGCTTGGTTGTTTCGGGCACGTATGTGTCAAGAATACTGAAAATATACTCAGGATGTGCATTTCTTTTAATAGAATCACGGAAAAGGTTGGTTACAATAAGATAGTCGGGCTTGATAAAGGGTAAAATAAGCCTTGAAAATCTTTCGTCAACCTCAAGCACAAGTGCATCAATCTTCGGCTTGCCGAAAATGTTAACGCTATGTGTAAGTGCAGTAGCAACACCTGTGTTGATATTTGAGCCGTAACGGTTTGAAACAACCTTCATACCGCTTTGTGATAAAATATCCGCAACCATATTGGTAGTTGTGGTTTTACCGTTAGTACCCGTAACGCACAAAACGTTGGGTGATTTTTTAGTACGTGCAAGGTAATCGGGGCATATTTTAAGAGCAATATAACCCGGATACATTGTTGCATTACGCTTTAAAAGTCTGAGCAATAAAAATACTGCCTTAGATGCCCAAAGGGCAATTAAATATCTTATGCGACCCATAAGGTTTATTCAACCTCCGACGTACAGTGTGCACAACGAGTTGCATCAAGTGCAATTTCGCTCTTACAGAAGGGGCAAACCTTTGTTGTGGGTGCTTCTTCAACTGCTTCTTCCTTCTTTGCGCCCATAGTTCTGATTTTGTTAATGAACTTAACAAGAAGGAAAATAACGAATGCTGTGATAATGAAGTTGATTACTCCCTGAATGAAAAGACCGTAGTTAAGTGTAGAAATACCTGCTTCTTGAGCTGCTGCAAGAGTTGTGGGGATTTCAGCCTCAGTAAGACCCTTTGTAAGTACAACGAACATATCAGCAAAAGCAAGTCTGCCGGTAATAAGTGTAATAAGGGGTGTAACGATATCGTTAACAAGGCTTGTTACGATGCTACCGAAAGCACCGCCGATAATAACGCCGACTGCAAGGTCAATTACGTTACCTTTTGCAATAAAATCTTTGAATTCTCCGAAAAACTTTTTCATAGAGTCCATCTCCTTTAAAAAAATTTACCAAAAGATTATAGCATACATATATCAATTTTTAAAGACTTTTTGTAAGATGTTTTAAAAATTTATTGCTTATTTTGTGCAAATAGTGTATAATTCTTTTGTAAATTATTCTTTTTCATTAAAATGAAGGTGATTTTTTGATTCTCACAGCAGATATCGGTAACACAAATATCACGTTGGGCTTCTTTGAATCCGACAGCGACGTGCCTGTTTGCATATCCCGTATGGCAACCCAACGCCACAGAACTGCCGAACAGTACGCCATTGAATTACGTGCTATCTTTGAATTAGAAAATATCGGCTCGGACTTTGAGGGTGCTATAATAAGCTCCGTTGTGCCTGAGCTTACCCGAATTTTTAAAAACGCTATTCAGAAGGTTACGGGCTGTGACGCGATAATAGTTGCCGCGGGTGTCAAAAACGGCCTTAAAATCGCTACAGATAACCCCAAGGAGGTTGGTGCAGACCTTGTTGCAGGTGCAGTAGGCGCCCTTGGCAAATACGAGCTCCCCTGCCTTGTTATGGATTTAGGCACGGCAACAAAAATCTCGTTAATTGACGAAAACGGCATCTTTGCAGGTTGCACAATAGCACCCGGTATCGGGATTTCACTTGATGCACTTTCAATGAGAACCTCACAATTACCCGCTATTGAGCTTTCGGCACCCGAGCATGCATGGGGCACAAACACAATTGACTGCATAAAGGCAGGAACGGTATACGGTAATGCCGCTATGCTTGACGGTATGGCATCAAGAATCGAAAAAGAATTAGGCAAGCCCATTAAAACCTTGGTTGCAACGGGCGGTCTTGCAAAGGAAATCGTAGCTTGCTGCGAAAAAGAAATCATTTATAACAAAGACCTTGTACTTCAGGGACTTTTGATTATATATAAGAAAAACAGGTAAAACAACATTAATGCATTATATCCCACGTGGGAATAGTAGCAAAGGAGTTTTATTATGAAAAACAAGAAAAAACTTGTACGTCTCGTTTTGTTAGCCCTTTTTTCGGCATTGATAATCGCAATGACATTCACACCGTATACGGGCTACATCAGTGTAGGTATTATTGAAATTACCACACTTCACATCGTCGTAATCATCGGTGCCGCCATTTTAGGGGCAAAGAACGGTGCAATTTTAGGCGGTGTTTGGGGTATCACCTGTATAGTAAGAGCTATACAAATGGGCTTTATCCCCTTTACAAACCCCTTCGTATCATTGGTACCCAGAATTTTGGTTGGCGTTGTTGCCGGCTTGGTTTTATTGGGGCTTTCAAAAACCAAATTACCAAAACCGATTTCACTCATCATTACAGCATTAGCGGGAAGCATTACAAACACCGTATGCGTTCTTTCTGCATTGAAGCTTTGTGACGATATAAAAATAGTTCACGGAGATATCCAATTCATTTTAGGCAAATCCGATTTCCTTATTAAAGCGGGTGAAATATCCTTTAACGGCTTCGAGGCCCTTTTTGGCGAAGGCGCTAAAACCGTTGAGGTTATTATAGGAACACTTATCAGCACCAACGGTCTTATAGAGCTTGCTGCGGCAATTGTACTTGTTCCCTCAATTTATATGGCAACACATAAAATCATCGAAAACAAGATCTAAAACAAACAAAAACCTGTTTTCTTATAATAATAAAAAAGCAACGGCTACATCAATTCGATGTAGCCGTTAATTGTTTTATGAATCAATCTGCAACAGGTCTTGTTTTTTGCTCTGTTGTTGTTTTGGGAGCCTCGGTAGTTTTAGCAGTAATATCTGTATAGTATGCATAGGGCTTGAACGTCATAGCCTTAAGCACTGCCTCACTGTCTGCGATTGCGGTATCAAGATTTTCCTCTGTAAGGAATCTAACCTTGTAAAGGTTCTTGGAGTTTTCAAAGATGTACATTACGATTACACCGTCGTCTGTTGACATTGTGAAACGACAAAGACCTCTGAAATCCTCGCCAAGGTCAACGTCCTCAGTCCAGGTTGCCTCAACACCCTCAAGCTGATTCAATTCTTTATAGTCGTCTTTTACGCTTTTGTAGTAATCTTCATAAAACTGTGCAAGAATTGTTATTTCGAAGCTCTGAGTTCCGGCTTTGTTTTCAAACACACCGAATTTCTGAGTTGACTTCCATCCCTCGGGAAGTGTAAAGAAGAAGCCTAAGTCCTCAATAACACCATCATCCTCAATGGGCTGGAATTCCTGAGCCTGTGTTACGTAGTTACCTTCATCGTCCTTTATTTTCTTGCCGCCCTTTTCGGTAGCATAAACGATAATTCTACCGTCGGAGTCAAGAAGCTTTTCACCGTTTTCGTCGGTAACGTAGTTAATATCTTTGTTTTTTACGTATATAACCTCTTCCTCCTCGTCGGTTTTGTTGCAGGCAGCAAACACACACATAAAGATTGCTGTGGCAGCAAGGAGGACGGCAATTATTTTCTTATTCAAGTATAACACCTCTGAAAATTTTTAGGATTAACTTAAGCCTCTGTTGAAGTCTCAAGAGGGCTTGTGGGAAGCTCTGTTGTCCAGGTCATATTGTAATCAGCAACGTCTTCAAGATTGAAGATAACGCTTACGTCACCGTAGGAAGCAAGTGAACCTGCACCTGTCATATCAGCAACAACAACCGCATTCTTGCGATAGTTGATGTTTTCAACCTCGTTAGTAAGTCTGTTTACTCTTGCAGTGATTTTGCAGTCTGTGTAAGAAACTGTGTAATCGTTAAGCTTGAGATACTCTGCAGTTTTTTCAATTTCGTCAGAAGCAAGAACGTCCTCTTTATCGCGAAGGTCAAATGCCTTTGCAAGAATGTCTGTGCTTTCTTCCTCTGAAATATCAGCAAAAGCGATTGTGATGTAGTAGTAATCGCCTACCTCTTTGATTGTAGCGTAGTCGATGTCGTTGATTGTGAGCTTTGATGCCCAAGACTCGCCCTTAACAAGAAGGTATTCGGTATTGTCGCCGCCAAAGGGAACGTCACCTGATTTTTCCTTGATGTTTTTAAGGAAGAGGTCCTTAATGCCCTTAGCTGCATCATTGATAGCGCTGAGTGACTCGTCAATTTCCTCTGCATCCTCGGCACCCTTCTTGGTAACCTTGATGTCGTCAGGAACGTTGATTTCATATCTGTATGAAAGAGCGGGCTTCTGAACTTTAACGCCGTTAACGATGCTGTTGAAGTAGTCAAGAACAGCCTCGCTGCTGTGACCAACGGGAGTTGCACTCTCGGTGTACTCTACAGCGTCTGTAACGAACTGTGTTTCAGTTTCGGTAACCTCACCGTCTTTTTTATCTGAGCCGCAAGCCGCAAAGGACAAAAGCATGGCACTGATTACTAAAATGGCGGTTAATACTGTTAAAATACGTTTCATAAAGGTTTTACCCCTTTCGATAATTGTTGCAAAGGTCGATAAATACCGACTTTACTTATTTATTCACCCTGTGATTATAACACAAAAAAGCTATTAACAACAGTAATTTTTATGATTTTTTTATCTTTGTGCAAATACAACAAAACTCACCGCTTCTCTTTGTGTTTATCAACCAATTATTATATATAGAAATATAAGTAACCAATTGACATTTGATGTGCAATGAAATATAATCTAAATTAGGAAAAGAGGTATATACCATGATCGAAATGAACAAAAACGGTTTACCCGATAAAAAATCATTAAAAGCACGTGAATCCAACGCGCGTAAATTCCTTTGTGTTGTGTTGGCTTGTATCACTCTTTTTGTAAGCGTTGTTTGTATTGCGGTTCACGCTAAAAACATTAAGCTCAAAAAAGACCTTGTCACCGTAGAAAGCGAAGAAAATCAGGGTGCAAAGCCCGTAGATGCTACGCAGAAGCCCGGCTCAGTAAAGCCCGTTGACACCTCTGCGCCCGTATCCACAACCGAGGCTACAACCGCACCCCAGAAGGCAGAAACACCCGGTACCATAGAAAACCCCAAAATCATCACAATTGACGAGGAAAAATGGTACCTTACACTTGTAAACTCAGGATACCGTATCCCCGACTCTTACTCACCCGACCTTGTGTACGTTTGCGGCAGTGGTGAAAGACTTGACCGAAAGGTTGCCGAGCATTACGAAAAAATGTATGATGCGGCGTTAAAGGACGGGGTTACACTTACCCCCTGTTCAGGCTACCGTTCATACGAAACACAGGAGCGTAACTACAACAGAAAAATTGAATTTTACGAGGGTCAGGGCTATTCACACGAGGAGGCAAAGGTGAAAGCCGCCACCATTATTATGCCCCCCGGAAGCTCCGAGCATAACCTTGGCTACGCTATGGACATCGTATGTGTAGACGAATGGTTTGAGGACACAGCAGAATTCAAATGGCTTCAGGAAAATGCGGCAGATTACGGCTTCATTATGAGATATCCCGAGGATAAGCAGGATATAACCAAGGTTATCTACGAGCCCTGGCATTGGCGTTACGTAGGTGTTGAAACTGCCAAAGCATTAAAGGAAAGCGGTCTTGTTCTTGAGGAATATATGGGGGTTGCACAATGATTGGAATTACTGTTGAAAAGGCTCACGGAGAATACGACCCCGGCACGAGCAAGTTTTTTGGTGCACCCACAATGCCCGAGGAATGGCTTTCTGACGGAACAATAAACGACGAGGACTTCTTCTTTTGCCAGTTAAAAATATCCGAATTCAAAAAATATGATACTGCGGGTCTGTTACCTCAGAAGGGATTTATTTACATTTTCCTTTCCTTCGAGGACGGTCGTTTCATACCGAACGTGCGCTACTGCACCGACGAGCCCGATACGCTTATTGACGACTTTAATGCGGGCTTCGATTTCCTTGGTGACACAAACGCCGAGTATTCTATTGATTATTTTGAAACAGAAAAAGCCGAGGACGGCACAAGGCTTATTGCCGAAGACGGCGAAAAGGTTATTTTGCTTCAATATGACCCCCTCGACGACAATATGCCCTCGTTCCTTGCAGATACCGAAAAAATCGCTTATCTTACAATTACCGAGGATGATTTGAAAAAACTCGATTTTTCAAAGGTTGAATTTTATATAGCATAAAAAATTCTGTCACTTCATTTTGTGAAGTGACAGAGTTTTTTATTTTATTTCGGCAATCGTAACGCCGTTTTCACCCTCACCGAAGGTGCCGAGTCTGAAGGTTCTTATTCTCGGGTCGGATTTAAGATACTGAGTAACACCCGCTCTTAAAGCACCCGTACCCTTACCGTGAATGATAGTGCATTCCGTAAGTCCTGAGCGAAGCAAATCGTCAAGGAATCTGTCAAGGACAATAATAGCCTCATCAACCATAAGTCCCCTTAAATCGCAACGGTTATTTATCTGCATAGATGAACGGCTTTCACCACTCACCCTACCTATATTCACCTGTTTTTTTGCTTTATTCTCTTTTTTAGGCTTGTCAACAAGGCGTAAGGCCTCCTCCTTAACCCTCATTTTAAGCATACCTGCGGCAATTTCCACGTTGCCCTTTTTATCCTTAAGGGCTGTAACGGTTGCATTTTTGCCGATGGTTTTGCAGAACACCGTGTCACCTATTTCAAGTGCTCTCGGCAAGGTGTAATCATCATCGTCATCACTACCGTCAAACACAGGATTAATAGCGCTATTGATGGAATTAAGGTGTGAGTTAACCGTGCTTTTTGCACGTCTTGCAAGGTCGGCGGCATTCTTAGTTTCCTTTGCCTCTTTTTTAAGCTTTTCAACCTCGTTAAGAAGAGCGTTTGCCTCACGACGAGCGTGTTCAACAATCCTTAAAGCCTCGCCCCTTGCGTTTTCAAGCTCTCGTTCGTGCCTGAACTGAGCGTCCTTAAGAAGATTTTCCGCCTTCTGTCTGTCTTTCCTTGCTTCCTCAGTAATTTCACGTGCCTTTGAATGCTCACCCTCCATTTCAAGACGGCTTTTTTCAAGCATATCAACCACGTCCTCGAAGCGTACGTTTTCAGAGGAAACAAGCTCCCCTGCCCTGTCAATGATGCTCTTATCAATACCCAACCTTTCGGATATGGCAAAGGCATTGGAACGACCGGGGATACCTATAAGAAGTCGGTAAGTGGGTCTTAAACTATTAACGTCAAACTCGCAAGAGCCGTTCTCCACACGTGAGGTCTCAAGTGCATAAGCCTTAAGCTCTGCATAGTGGGTTGTTGCGGCAATTTTTGCACCCTGCAAATGGAGCTGCTCCAATATAGCCATAGCAAGTGCCGCACCCTCAACAGGGTCCGTACCCGCACCTAACTCGTCAATAAGCACAAGGCTTTTTTCATCCGCTTTTTTAAGAATGCTTACAATATTCACCATGTGTGATGAGAATGTAGAAAGAGACTGCTCAATACTCTGCTCATCACCTATATCAACAAGTATATTGTCATAAACACTGACCCTGCTTTCGTCTGCCGCAGGTATCATAAGTCCCGATGCCGCCATAGCGGACAACAAACCGATTGTTTTAATAGCAACGGTTTTACCGCCTGTGTTAGGGCCCGTTATAACAAGAGTATCAAAATCCGAGCCAAGTCTTATATCCGTTGCAACAACCTTTTTAGGGTCGATAAGTGGGTGTCTTGCTTTATGTAAATCCGTTACACCCTTATCATTAAGCACGGGAACTGATGCCTTCATCTGATAGGCAAGATGAGCCTTTGCGAATATAACGTTAATTTCAACGGCACATTCGTAGCTACCCTTTATTTCCTCAAGGAAGTTACCCGCCTCAACGGAAAGCTCGTAAAGAATACGCTCAATCTCCTGAGCCTCCTTGCCCCTTAAAACACGAATATCATTATTTGCCTCAACCACACCTGCAGGCTCTATAAACACAGTTGCACCCGTGGATGAGGTGTCGTGCACAAGACCCGAAACGGTGGCTCTGTGCTCACTTTTAACGGGCACAACGTATCTACCGTTGCGTTGGGTAACGATAGCATCCTGCAAAACGTTTTTTAAATTCTGCGAACGTATAAGCTTTTCAAGCTGGTCACGAACGCTGTTCTCTTTATTTTTTATCTGTCGGCGAATGGATGCAAGCTCGGGTGAAGCGTTGTCGCTCATTTCATCCTCCGTGAGAATGGCGGAGG
>JAFYLQ010000017.1 GCA_017550105.1 Clostridia bacterium
ATCAAAATCAAACACCTTAACATTACGGTCATCACAAATAATTTTATTAGAGGGCTTTTTATCTCTATGTATTACAGGAGGCTCCATATTGTGTAATACACTTAATCCGTCGCATACCTTGGTAATAATTCGAACAGTTTCTTCAGGCGATAATGTTCCCTGTACCTCGAGCTTTTCTCCAAGCGTTTCACCCTGTAGTTTTTCTTCAAGAATATAGGTATCACCGTTATAATAAACATAGTCATATACAATCGCTACATTTGAATCTTTTACTTCTTTTAAGGTTTTACAAACAGTTGATAAATCTCTACCTTTACATATTTTTAAAATACGTATTGTATCGGCTTCTTCATCTAAAACGGTATATATATCAATTTTCTCGCTTTTTTTAATTAAATTACGTTTTGTTAGTTTTATATAAAAACGCTCAAAATCGAATTCGTCCATATTAATATTCCTCTGTCACACTGAATTTAATTTTACGATTTTCATATGTGATTTTTTGCTTTAACAATTGTTCCAATTCCCAAATATCATAATCCTTTTTGTTGTGCTCTCTTTCATCAATATTTCTGCCAAAAAACATAAGTACATATCGGTCTTCTTGGTTTCGTTTAGCATCCAATTGACCAAGGTTTGCAATTTTAAATAATTCAGATAACTCCTCAAAAGATACCCCGCCGATATTAAATGCTACTTCTATAATAAAGCCCTTGCTGACCGCACTTTGACCATTTATACGGTTGTAGAAGTTGGTTTTGGGAATAGTTAACTCATCAATCAGTACGTTAATTGGCTTTTTTCTCTTTTTGCAAAGTTCGTAAATCTTTTTCTTCAATGGAGTGTCTTCTTTTTTTGATTTATCTTCTTTAGCCTTGTTATATTCTTCATCCAATTTTTCTGCATCTTCAATAGTTTTTGCTTTTAAAAACCTATTGTTAATCATTTCTGTGCTTTCGTTATTATTCATATTAACACCCCTATGAACAGATAATTACACTAATAATATTTTAAACCTACCATTGTCGAATGTCAATTTATTTCCAACTCACTGTAATTGTGAATATAGATATCCGCAAGAGCCTTTAGTTCCTCTTGATTGGGTTCACTTTTATCGTAAATACCCACAACGTTATAGCCGTTTGCCTTGGCGGTTTTTGTGGCATAAAGGGCATCCTCGAACACCCACGTGGTTTCCTTTTCGGTACCTATAGCCTCCAGCACAACGTCGTATACCTTGGGCTCGGTTTTTGATGCGCCCACGGTGTAGGTTGAATAAATTGCCGAGAAATAATCTGTCATATTATATTTTTCAAGCACCGCCATAAGCGCACTTTCACCTGTTGCGGTGGCTATTCCCATTTTTACGCCCTTGGATTTTAATTTTTCAAGAAACTCAATAATATCATTCTTTGGCTCAGTTTCTGTAAGGTATCTGCCCCTTATATAATCAAAAAGAAGTTCAAGTAATTCCTCGTAGCTTTTGTCAAGATTAAACCTTTCAATGGCAAGGTTCAGCGATTCACGAAGGAAAAGCCCCTTAAAAAGCTCCTCATCCTCGGGTGTCATAGTAAGACCTAAAATTTCAAAAAATTTATATCTTATGCCCTTCCAGACGTGCATTGAGTCAAAAAGAGTTCCGTCAAAATCAAAAATTGCACCTGTTATTTTCATTTTTTTCTCCTGTTTTTTTATTCTCTTTTATTATGCCCCGTCTTTTTTCGGTTTCGCTTAATATTGCGGCACCCATTATGAGTACCACGCCTATAATTTCATATACCTTGGGCATCTGCATAAATACAATTGACGACAAAACAATAGCGGACGCCGGGTCTATGTAGCTTAAAATAGCCACTGTTCGGCTCTTAAGCTTCTTTATTGCACCAAAATAAACAAGATACGCTATACCCGTATGCACAACACCCACTATTACAAGAAGAACGGTTGATTTTGTGTTAAATTCAATATCACCCATAGTTAATATACCGTAAGGCAAAACAACAAGACCCGCTACGGATAACTGAATAAAGGTTCTTTCATAATCATCGGTTTCGCCCATAAATTTATTCATTATCATAACCGATGCATATAACACAGCCGCACCTAAGCCCGACAAAACACCGATGATTTTTGATGCATTTGTCTGAAAAATACCCGAAACTGACACAACGCCCATAAGTGCTATTAAAATACAAATAATCTGTCGCAGCGTTAATTTATCCTTAAATATAAAGGGTGAAACACCAACCACCAATAACGGTGCCATATAGTAGCACACCGTTGCCGCAGGTATTCCCGTGTGACGATATGCTTCAAAAAGTAAAATCCAGTTAAACCCTATGGCAACGCCCGACGCCAATAAAACAGGAAGCTTTTTTGAAAGCTTTTTAAAATTGGTTTTATGCCCTGTTATCAGCATCACGACAAGAATTACCGATGCTCCTATTATTCCTCGGGCTGCCGCAATAAAACCCGATGGCATATCAATATATTCAATAAATATTCCTATGGTACCGAAGACTACCATGGATAATATCATAGATAGTTTTTCTTTCATATTTTCCTCTTTTACGAATATACTTATTTCACGGGTGATTTTATGAAAAAGAATTTATTTGTATGGCAGATAACCGGATTTGTTTTTACTTGCATTTTGGGTACGTTACTGCATTTTTTGTATGATTGGACTAACGGAAATATTTTAGCTGCTCTCGTTTCGGGTGTTAATGAATCCACCTGGGAGCATATAAAGTTGATGTTTTACCCCACAGCAATTTTTTCAATAATACAATATAAATTCATCGGCTCGGATTATCCCAATTTTTGGTCCACAAAATTAACGGGCTTGTTCCTGAGCCTTGTGCTCATACCCGTATTTTATTACACGTATACGGGTATTTTAGGGGTGAATGCCGACTGGTTTAATATAAGCATATTTTTTATCTGTGCCGCAATAGGATATTTTACTGAATATCGGCTGTTCCAAAGTAAAAAGGGCTTTGACGTGAACACAAAAACCGCTTTCATCATACTTGCGGCAATATCCCTTTTATTTACCGCCAACACCTTTTCACCGCCTGAAATACCATTATTCCAAGACCCGATTACAAAATTATACGGCATTAATTAAAGGTCGATTTCAATACCCACGGGGCAATGGTCACTACCCATAATTTCATTAAGGATAAAGCTATCCCTAACCTTTTCTAAAATGCGGTCGGATACAACGAAATAATCTATACGCCAACCCACGTTTTTTTCACGGGATTTAAACATATAGCTCCACCATGAGTATTTAACCTCGTCGGGATAGAGACTCCTGAAGGTATCGGCAAAGCCTGAATTCAGAAGCTCCGTAAACTTACCCCTTTCCTCGTCAGAGAAGCCCGCACTAAAGTGATTTGTTTTAGGATTCTTAAGGTCAATCTCCTCGTGAGCCACATTAAGGTCCCCGCAATAAATCACAGGCTTCTTGCTGTCGAGCTTTTTCATATATTCTCTTAAGGCATCCTCCCACTCCATACGGTATGAAAGCCTTGCCAACTCCCTTTGTGCATTGGGTGTATAAACACAAAGGAGGTAAAAATCTTCATACTCAAGGGTGATTGCTCTGCCCTCGTGGTCGTGCTCTTCAACACCAAGACCATAGCTTACACTTAAGGGCTCGTGCTTTGTGAAAACGGCAGTACCCGAATAGCCCTTCTTTTCGGCACTGTACCAATACTGAAAATAGCCATCCGGCTCAAATTCCGCTTGACCCGGTTGCATTTTAGTTTCCTGAATGCAGAAAAAGTCTGCATCCTCGTTTTTAAAAAAGTCGCCGAAGCCTTTATTAAGACAGGCTCTGAAGCCGTTAACGTTCCATGATATAAATTTCATTAAATTTCTTTCCTTTCAAGGATATTACTGATATTATATCACCCCTTTTTTATTATGACAACGAAAGATTTGAAAACAAATAAAATATATGTTAAAATACTCAAAAAAACGGAAGGCTTTTAACTATGCACCGAGTAAACAAGGAACTAAAAAAATACGTTACGCAATATATTTTACCCCAATATTCTCTGAATGACGGCGGTCACGGTACAGAACACGTAAACTACGTGCTTGAAAGGTGCTTTGGTTTTGAAAAGCAATTCGAAGATATTGACCCTGACGTGCTTTACACCATTGCCTGCTTTCACGATATTGCCCACCATATAAACAAAGCAGAGCACGAAATTTTATCTGCCAAGATGTTTTTTGAAGATGAAAGGATGAAGGATTTTTTCACCGATAAAGACAGACTTTTAATCAAGGAAGCCATTGAGGACCACAGAGCCTCGGCTGAAACCGAGCCCCGAAGCGTATACGGTAAAATTATTTCAAGCGCCGACCGTTCCACTGACGTTGAAGATTTTTTAAGGCGTACCCACGCTTACACCCTTAAGCACTTCGGCGGTATAAGTGAAGACGATATCATTGAACGAGGCTACACCCACACCAAGGAAAAATACGGCGAAAAGGGTTACGCTAAGCATTACGTTGAGGACGAGCAATATAACCAATTCAAAAATAAAATCAACGAGCTTATAAAAGACAAAGTCTTATTTGAAGGAACATACAGAAAAATAAATAATATATAAACATACCCGAATGTGTTTTTGGCACATTCGGGTATGTTTTCAGTTAATGAATATTATTCCTGCAACGGGAACCGCAATTTCTTCAAGATTACTCTTTATTATACCCTCCGAAATCTTATTACCCATACAATTCAATACCTTGTAGATCTTATTTTCGGCATTTTTTATTATAAGGCTTTTATATGCACTTGCATTTACCGCAACACACTCGTTTACGGTAACGGGAATTACCCTGTCATTATAAGCGGTATAAATCTCTTTATCGTCAAGTACTGACCTAACAAGACTATATTCACTTTCGGGGTTTGTTGCCGTCAGCTTACCGTCAAGAAGCACGTTTTTCCACTCATTCCAGAATGAAATATAGAACTTCAGCATACGATAATGGTCCGGGGGTAGCTTATCAATTCGCATTGAAATCTGAGGCACGCTGTAAAGGATACTCGCAAACTGCAAGGCGGCATTTTCCACACTATCGTCAGTATTCCACATAATCATATCCGAATGAATTGCCGTTTTGCCCGAGGTGTAGCGCAAATTCACAATATTGAATCTGTTTTTTAATATATCGCAGGGGCAGTCACCCACACGGAGCATATTACCGTATTTTCTTATGGAGGGGCCCACGTAGGACTGACGGAATTCAATCAGAATTTCGGGATTAATAGCAGTCAATTTTGATTTTACTTCGCTCATAAGGGCGTGAATTGCATCTTCAAGGCTTTGGTAATCTCTTTTGGGGTCACCTTCGAGTGACTTGCCCTTAAGGTAAAATGAATCTATAAAATCAAGCTTTAAGCCGTCAAGACCCCATTCCTTTACTGCCGTTGCATAAACCTCTGCAAGGTATTCACGCACCTTTTTATAGCGTGGGTCAAGGGCAAAGAAGGTCTTTTCGTCCCCTGATTTATCAAGAAGCATATCCTTGAATTCCTCGTAACGCTTACAATAAATGCCCATAAACGGAACCGAATACCAAAGCATTACCTTCATACCGGTTTTATGAATATTATCAACAAGGGTCTTCATATCACCCATTTTCTTGGGTGCTACTTCCCAATCTCCGCAATAGGCATAGCCACGGTTATTATCGTCGGTCTGCCAACCGTCGTCTATAATTACGGTTTTCATACCTAATTCAGATGACAATCTGCACTCTTTTACTACCTCATCCTTGTCCAACATTTGATGAAAGCTGTACCAAAGGGAATCCACAGGCTCACGAGCCCCCTCGGGTACAAGGGCGGACTCGTAACCGCAGTCCTTTTCCCACCATGAGGTAACGTCATAAATACTGTCATAATAGGGTATGCTCCTTGTATCAAGACGAATAGTAGCCGAATATTCGGTACAAGGTGACGTGGGCACGGTAAAAAACCTGATTTCGCAATCAAAGGTGGCATCCTCTTCACAAATACCCGTGCCGATTTCTATGGGGGTATCCACGTCTGAAACCGCTACGGCTAATTTATTCCTGCCGTCCCTTGAAATCAACTGTTGCAAGGGCATCCACGAAGCAAGTCGGGATTTAATTATCTTCTTACCCCAATCAAAATAGAGTCCGTGAATATCCATCATACCCGGATTCCAGGTAAATGCACAGTCCCTTGCACTGAATTTCCAGTTAAGTGAAAAAGGCTCGGGGATTTTTTCTTCATCAAAGCTGACGTTAACCTTAACAAATGTAATTCCCTCATCATTGGTTTCGGTTATTTTAATTTTTGCATTTTTATCTTCGCAAAGTATTTTAAATTCCATCCGTATCACCCGTAAGGCTTTTTTATTTATTATATCATTATATTTTTATATTGTCACCAAAAAAGACTGTTACCGACCAAAATCGGCAACAGTCAATTTTTAATTAGTCTTTACCAACCGCACTGAACCACGTCGTAGTAGTGTTGTGTAAGCTCTGCAGTTCCCTTTTCATTGATTGTGATTGTTGTACCGCCGATAATATCGGGGTCATAGTAACAACCGTAGCCTGTTTTTACTGCATAAGCAAGGGTAATGCCCTCGTAGTTTATAACAAAGTCATTTAAGTGGTCGTGACCAACAAGAATTGTCTTTGTACTGCCAAGCTCCTTACAAAGGTCAAAGAACCCATTGTTGACCGGAGCAGGACAACAAACCTCGCCACATTCACCTGTTGCAATGTCTGCATACTCAGGGTTAATCTTGCTTGTTCCGTCGGGATTTTTAATGCTTACCATATCCCATGCTTCGATATACTCGTAAACGGGGATATGCATAATAGCAGTGCTTTCAACCTTATGACCTGCAAGGTTCTCAATACCCTTAACAGCCCATTCATACCATAAAAGCTGATTTTCCCAAAGATGGTCGTAGCCCTCAACCACCGTGCCGTCCTCAAGAGTGAATTCGGCATCGCTGTGTGTATCCATCATAAAGAAGGTGTGAACAATGTCACCGTTCTCAGTAACGTTTATGATGTAGTTGCCGTAGCCCATATCCTTAGGACCGAATTCGAAAAGACAATACTCTGCATTTGCAAGCTGGTATGCAACCCAGAACTCGCTGATACAGCCCTGTCCGTCGTGGTTACCCATTATGGGAGCCCACGGAATACCATAGGAATCAAGCCATTTAATTAAATCAAGATATGCAACCGTGCCCCATGCATTATCACCGCTTAAGGTAATAAGGTCGGGATCGTTAGCCTCAATAAGCTTTGCAATAAGCTCCTGCGCACAGGTACCGTTTGCACCGTAAACCTCGTCATCATCAAGCTGTATATCAGTAAGATTAAGAACAACAAAATCCTCGCCGGGTGTTTTTTCGAGTTCGATATAGTCATCCTCATCAAAAACATCCTCAATAGTCCAATCAGTAAAATATGCACCTTCACCGGTCTGAACAACCGCACCAACGGGCGCAAAAATCTGGCTTAATGACATTAAGAATGCAAGTATCATTTTAATGATTGCCATAATAACCCTCCAAAAATGAAAAATAAGCGGGTATAAACCGCCCAACATAAAACAGTATAGCAAATCTATTTATGAAAGTCAATACATAATAAACAACTCCTTGTGCCATTTGACCAATTTCTGTGTTTTGCACAAGTATTTTTGAGCAACTTTATACAATATTGCATATTGCAAAAGGGCTTTTTTTGTGATATTCTTTAATCAAAGAAAGGGTGGTACCGATGAACAGGTAAAAAACCTAAATCTTAAATATAAGGAAAGGTGAGACCGATGTACCGGTAAACGCTTTCAGGTTAATTTAAAATCCAAATAAAAGATAGGGGGTTTTAAGTTAGTCTACGTAATATCTTCTGAAAAGAAAATTATTTGTAAACAAAGGTAATCCCACTTAAGGGAAAGTAAAATTTTCGTGTTAACGGCAGGTAGATTTCAACAACAGAAGAATATTACAATCCTAAGAAAGAGAGGTAAACAAAATGATGTTAGATATCAAGAGTGAACAGAAATAACCCTTGACCGGTTAAAAAGTGTGTAAAGAAACACTCGGTCAAGGGTTATTTCAATTTTACAAGAAAAATGTTCGTTACGTACGCCTTCAGGGGCGTTTTTTATTTTGTCAGAAAATCACAAATCAGGTCTGCAGTTGTGTTTATCTGTTCAACATTACTTATGGTGGGCGTGCCGTCACCGTCCTGTGCGCCGTACATACCAAAATATGCGTGGCAACCGCCCTCAATAATCACTTCTTCAAAATTTGCAGGAAGGTTAATTTTACTTTCGTTGTACTTTTCCTTATTCATAACCTTGTCTTCGCTGCCGAAAACAGATAGCACGTCAATTTTCTTCTCGGATAAATCGGCAGTAGAATATGAGCCCAACAACACCAAGCCCTTGTATTCATCTGAATTTTCGCTGATATACGAAGCCGCCATAGAACCGCCAAGGGAGTGACCGCCAATATACCACTCACTTATTTCAGGGTACATATCTGTAATACCCTCTGCCCCATTCACGTCAAAAACCGCAAGGTTAAAGGGCATTTTGACTATCACACAGGCTATACCTCTTGAAGCACAAGCCTCCATCAAGGGCTTGTATGAGGTATATTCAACCTTACCGCCCGGATAAAAAACGAAGCCCGCCACAGGGTTTTCGGGCACAAAAACCATATTGCCGTTTTCAATGGTGGTAATTTTAACATTTTTTTCAGGAGCAAAAACCGCCTCGGCATCCACCTGAGCTTTATAATAATCGCCAAGGTAAATGCCCATAGCGCCAACCATAACCGCCACAACGACTGCTACGGCAATTAAAACTTTTATAATTTTCTTTTTCATTATTACCACCCGAAAAATTTAAATTAAAATAAAAAAAGTCGGAATCTCAACGACCCAACACATTCAGTATACCAAATAAATATTACAGTTGTCAACAGGTTTGTTAAACAATTAACACTCCTGACATTATTTTCTGTGTTTTAAATAAATGACTACGTTTAACTTTATATATTCTGCGAATTGAAAAAGGGGCTTTAAAATGGTATTCTTTAATCAAAGAAAGGGTGATACCGATGAACAGGTAAATACCAAAGGCTAAATAAAAACCGAGCCTTCAGAGCCGTACTTTACCGAAGGTTGAATATGTTCCGAATCAAAAGTGCTTCTCACTTACGGGAGTTTATATAGATTAATTTAAAATTCAGATTACGGGACAAATTCAATAATCAGAAAAGTGCACCAATCAACAGAAAGAGAGGTATACAAAAAGATGTTAGATACTAAAATAGAACAATAACCCTTGGTTGTATGTTAAAAAGCATCAACCAAGGGTTATTTTTTTATTTCTTTTTAGAATCCATTTTATCAAGAACCTTTTTATAGGGCATAAGCATACCCTCGGTCATGGCGTTACCCATCTTCGCTTTAATTTTAGGATTCGAAACAAGGGAGCCCAGAAATTTCATAAGAATCATTGTACCCCTCTTTTTCTGGGGGAAATCATACTGACCGTGCTCCTTATAAAATTTATGGTCCGCCTTCATCATACCCTGCATAAGCCATATAAGGTCACGGAAAATCTTCATACCGCCAACACCGTAGAAATTCTGCGGAGGAACGTATGCGTTTTCAAGTGCATATTCGAGTCTGCTTGAAAGCTTGTCAATTTCACTATCGGGCGAAAGCTCGTCGGTTGCTACCCCTGCAAGGAAGTTGTGGCCGACCTCTGCCCTGCCCTCAATAATCATCTGAAGATTAAATTCCTCACTATAATTACCGCTGACAAGGTAACCCATGGGCATACCCATAGTAACAGCACGGTGACCGTTACAGAACTGACGGTCATCATAAAGCTTGAAATCTGCACCCATTGAATGGTCTTTTACAGAGAAGGCAATAACTATAGCCTGTGCGGTCTGTATTGTTCCCCTTAAGAATTCGTCAAAGCCGTCCTTGTAAACACATTTGCCGGACACGGCACAATTAAGGCAACCCAGACAACCGCCCTTGAATTCATACTCTGCAATATTGATTACCCTTGTTTTTCGGGGCGTTACTGCACGGAAGCGGTCTATCATACTTTTAAGCTGAGCGTCGTCCGCCTTGCAGTTGGTAAGAACAACCACGTCACCAGTTTTTTCATCCTCACTATTTTCGGAAACACTTACTGCAATATGCTTGGGCTCGGTTGAATTCACACTTTTCTTTTCGAACACCTTGTTTTTCATACAGAACAAAACGTATTCAAAAAAGTCCTTTGCTTCCTTTTGACCCTTTTCGGTTGTAAGGTCATCCATATCTGCGGACAAGCCGCGGATATAATTAAGACCCAAGTCAGAACAGTTGTCCTCAATATATCTGTGAGCGGTAACGTCGTAGAAATGCTTTGAGGTACTGAACTGCGTTGCTACCTTACCCTGAAGGTCAACGCCCTGCTCCTTGACAATTTCAATAAATCTATGCAACTGGTAGGGTGCAATAAAGGTGTATACGGGATATGAAAAAATTATCAAATCCGCTTTTTCCAACGAGTCCCTTGCAGATGAAAAATCACGCTCGAGTGCCTTGATACGCTGACCTGCATGAAGAATCTCAAAATTATGCTCCTCATAAAGCTTTGACAGATAATTTATAGTCTGAAGCGTTACGCTATATTGACCCTTGGGGCTACCGTTTACTACTAAAATGTTCATACCTTCACCTTGTTTTCAGCTTTAATATTTTTATTTCGTTTGCTACAGCTTTTCTCACTGCAGTTTTTGCAGGTAAGACAAGCATTTGTGTTCACACAAAATCTTTCGGTGTGCTTACGTGCGGTGTACTCCCACTTAACAAGTAATATAAGCGCAAGAGCCACTAAAGACCATGTGAAAACGTGGGGAATAAACACTAAGGGTGAAAACATCATTGCAAAATCCCAGTTATAAATGCGACAATCTGCACAGCATTTGTTCTTTATAAAGAGCCTCTGAATTGGACAATAAACAAGAACGCATATCATATCTGACACGCTGTAGAAAAGCATAATAAGAATCATTATGCCCTGGTCAAATACCTTGAACAAATACAACAGATTAAATATTAAGTTCACGCTAATCCAAACTGTAGCAAAAACCGCCGCGCCCTTCCAGAATTTGTGCTTGGGCTCGGTTTTGCCCGTGGGCACGTACTGTGATTTAAAATGCTTCTTGCTTCCGGTTGTGTCAAGCTTTGTGGGGAAGAATCTTAATGAAACCTCCACAAGGAAGAATAACCACACAGGCACCACGTACCAGGGGGTGCTACCGAAGGCAATAAGCTCCATGGTTTCACCGTTCATTTTTTTGCTGACGTAAAAAATGATTGCAGTAATAAAAATAACGGAGCGCACAATCAGATTAAAATAATGGTATTTGGTTGCAACACTTGAACCCTTCAAACCTTTTTTCAAGACCATAAACCTCGTTTTCATTTATAATAACATAGGGATTATTATAACAGAAACCAAAGGCTTTAACAACCCATTATTACAAAAATCGACACATATCGAGCCTAACCTGCGATACGTGTCGATAAATTTTTATTTTTCTTCCATTACGCTCATATAAGCGGGACGTATAATTTTGTCGGTGCAAACCAATTCTTCAATACGGTGTGCACTCCAGCCAACGATTCTTGCAACGGCAAACATAGGTGTGTAAAGCTCACGGGGAATGCCGAGCATATCGTAAACAAATCCACTGTAGAAGTCCACGTTGGGACTTACGCCCTTATAAATACGTCTGTATTTTGCAATAAGCTCGGGTGCGAGTTCTTCAACGTCCTTATAAAGCTGAAGCTCCTTTTCCCTACCCTTTTCCTTAGCAAGCTGTTCAACGTAATATTTGAAAACTCTTTCACGGGGGTCGGAAAGTGAATATACCGCATGACCCATACCGTAAACAAGACCTTTGCGGTCAAAGGCTTCCTTGTTGATGATTTTTGCAAGATACTCGCTCAAAGCCTCTTTGTCGGCAGTG
Organism: Clostridia bacterium; assembly: GCA_017550105.1. GTDB lineage: Bacteria > Bacillota > Clostridia > Oscillospirales > Acutalibacteraceae > DTU089. The sequence continues at coordinate 12,075 of JAFYLQ010000017.1, forward strand.
TCTCTTACGTGGGCGCGGATATCATCCATCATCTCAATAACCTTTATATTTGCACCGCCGTGCTTGGGACCCTTAAGTGATGACATTGCCGCCGCAATTGTTGAATAAGTGTCAGACCCTGCAGAGGTTACAACCCTTGTTGTGAAGGTAGAGTTGTTACCGCCGCCGTGCTCCATATGAAGAATAAGTGCAGTATCAAGCACCTTTGCCTCGGTGGGAGTATATTTTTGGTCGGGACGAAGCATCATAAGAAGATTTTCCGCAGTGGATAACTCGGGGTCGGGTCTGTGAATAAACATACTGTCCATATTCTCGTAATAGTTATAGGCGTGGTAGCCGTAAACTGCAAGAAGGGGGAATATGCTGATAAGCCTTATACACTGACGAAGGGAGTTACTTACGCTCGTCTCAACAGGACCTTGATCATAGGAGGCAAGAGTAAGAATACTACGGGTCATTGAGTTCATAACGTCCTTACCGGGAGCCTTCATAATAACGTCACGGGTGAAGTTTGTGGGAAGCTTTCTGCTTTCGCCAATAAGCCTTTTAAAGGTTTCGGCTTCCGCTTCATCGGGAAGCTCACCCATCAGAAGAAGGTACGCCATTTTTTCGTAGCCTAATTCATTCTCGCCCAAGCCGTTGAGCAAATCCTCAACACGATAACCACGATACCAAAGCTTACCGTCACAGGGTGTTTTTTCACCGTTTATATTTTCAAATGAAATGATTTTAGAAATATTTGTAAGACCTGCAAGCACGCCGTTACCATTCTGGTCACGCAAGCCCCTTTTTACACCGTATTCTCCGTACAAATTCAAGGGAATAGAATCATTTTTACGGCACAATTCTTCTTTCTGAGCAATATAACTATCAATTTGCGTCATAGCTTACTCTCCTTTCTAAAAAGCTAAAAACCATTTATTGCTATCATTATACATTATTAGACCCCTAAGGTCAACCGACCCGCACCAAGCGTTACAGTTAATTAACAATTCAATCTTATTGACCACAACAACACTTAATGATATAATAAAATAAATTATCACGAAATTAGGTGAAAACGTGGCAACAAAAACCATAAACCCCGAGAAGCTCCGAAGGAAAAACGAGAAACGTTTAAAAGAGCTTCGAAAATGGGAGAAAGAAAAAGCACGTCCCAAAAAGAATACGTACATCTGGTACTTGGTTTTCATAATCACGCTTATTTATGCAACTGACGAAATTGCTTCTCAGATAGGCACACTTATGAAAACCGAAATTGCCAACGACTTGTTTGCTCGATTCGGCGAAAGCTCGGTAAGTATGCTTGACCTTCTTACCATTGTAGGCCTTCCTTTTCAGGTTATCGGTCTTTTCTACAGACCCCTTGCAGACCGTTTTGGCAGAAAGGTTTTCCTTGTTATAAACACAATAGGTATGAGCCTTGCCTTGGTTGTTATATTTGCATCCAATAGCATTATAATGTATTTTATCGGTGCCTGTTTGGTTCAGTTCTTCATTCCCCACGATATGCACGTGGTTTATATTATGGAGTCCTCACCGGCTAAGAAGCGAACAATATTTTATTCCACGATTAAATTCATCGCCAATATGAGCGTTATGCTTATCCCTATTTTAAGAGACGCCCTTATGGAAACTGCAGGTGATTGGCGAAAGGTTTACTTTATCCCCGCAATTATCGGCTTGATTACAAGCTTGATTGCGCTTCTGACCGCCCGTGAAACCGACGCATTTATTGATGCCCGTATCAGACGCTTAGAAATGACCGACGAAGAGTTAGCGGAAGAAAAACGCCTTAAATCCTCATCAAACGCTCAGGGCGGTTTGCTTACGGCATTAGTCTTTGCTATGAAGCACAAGCAGTTACGTTGGCTTTACATTGTAGCCGCATTCCTTAACATCGGCTTTATTGCCTCCGTAAGCTATCAGGTTATTATGTCATACGGCTATGCCGAAAGCATTTACGGTTCATTTTCAGATGCAATTATGGACAAGGTAAGCCTTGGTCCTGTTACAACCGCACTTATACTTTTCCCCATAGGCAGTGCACTTGCTCAGTTCATTATGGGCTTTATATCAGACGGCAAGGGCAGAAAAGCCGCCGCTATTGCCACCGCCGCAAACTGTCTTATTTCATTCATTGCCTTCTGGTTGGGTGCTAAGTACAACTGGAACCCCTACCTTGTGGGCTTCCTTTGCGGTGCTTTCGTAGGTAGCTATTACTCGGTTAACGACGTAATAATTATTATGGTCAGCGAATCCTCGCCCACAAACCTTCGTTCATCGGCAATGTCGGCAGAATTTATTGTTGCCGCAGTGGGCTACGGAATTTCATACGTTGCAAACTTTATTGTAGGCACCTTCTTAGGCAATGCTTACATCGGTACTCTTGCAATATCATTGTTGGTTCCCGGCTACTTTATCGGCTTAATACTTCTGTTTGCAAAAACCCACGAAACTAAGGGTATAAATATGGATACCGTAACAGGTACAGAATGGGATTAATAAAATAAACAATATCTTAAAGGAGATTTAATTATGGATAAATTTTTTACAAATGCATTTAATAATATGGACGATGAAAGCAGAGAAAGCTTTTATAAAACAATATTTATGAACGATGATTCCGAATATGCCGCAAAGCTCAGAGTTGAATATTACAGAACAAAATTCAAATCCATGGGCGAAAACGTATATATCGGCAAGGGTGTAAACATTGTTAACCCCCAATTCATTACAGTCGGCAACAACGTTGAAATTAAAAACGACGTAACACTTATTGCCCGTGGTGAGGGTGGTATTACCCTTTCTGACAACGTAAGACTTCAGGAAAGAGTTTACCTTGACACCGAAAGAGTAACCGACGGCTACATCACCATCGGCAAAGGCTGTTACATCGGCACAGGCACTACCCTTTTCGGTCACAAGGGTCTTGAAATCGGTAACGATTGCCTTCTTGCACAGAACATTACACTCACTCCCTATTCACATATTTTTGACGACCCCAACCAGATTATTTACAGTCAGGGCGGTCATTGTGAAAAGGTTACTATCGGTAACGACGTTTATATCGGTATGCGTGCCGCAGTTATGTACTCGGGCAATATCGGTGACGGCTCTGTAATCGGTGCAGGTTCAACCGTTGTTAAGCCCATACCTCCCTACTCAGTAGCGGTAGGCAGCCCCGCAAAGGTAATTAAAGAGAGAAAATAATGCAAAACCCGTCTGCAGATTGCAGACGGGTTTTTAAATTAGGAATTAGGAGTGAGGAATTAGGAGTTTCGGGGCACTTCGTGCCGATTATAATTCTGAAAAAATCAAAATAAATTAGTTTTATTTTGATTCGTTAATTACCCTGAAGGCTTCTCTTATCTCACCCGCATTACCTGTAGCAAGGTAATATTCGTATTGGAAGGGCTCGAAGCTTCTGAAGGTTCTGTTTTTAACTATAGCAATATAGGACGTAGGGTCATCGTGAGAGGGGTCTGACTCGTCAGTTTGCTCACGATTATATACACCCGCAAGGAACTCCTCTTCACCCTTTACGTAAACACCTATGCCGAAGCTGTCCTCAAACTCACCCGTAAACGCCGCCCAGTTTTCTTTGTTATAGAATTTGGGGTATCCTGCATCGGGCCAGAAAATAAGCTCGGGCTCGTTTGTAAGGGGTTCGTTCTGCCACGGCTTATCACCGGCATAATAAACAAAATTATTAAACGGCTCTATACAATAAAATGCGGGAATTTCCTGAGAGCTTTCGGCTTCGGGATAACCCGAAAAGTCAACAAAACGGCACTTGGCGTGTACTGCACCATTTTCGATAGAATACGTAGCCTCCATATACGATGGGGTTATGCATTCTTTTTCTTTTGCCCAGTCGAGGGGTCTGCATTTAATATAAATGCTGTTGTCTGTGATTTTCAAATCTACAATTTTACTTGCATCGTTAAACTGGTTACCGCCCTGCACAGGGTTATACCGCCAATCGTTATCCATAAAAACGCCGTAATCATAGTCAAGTGTACCGTAATATGACTGCTGAACAAGTCTGCCCGTATCATTACAGTTTATAAGATTTACGTTATCGTTCACAACCTTGGCAGAATAACGCTCGGATGCATTTGAGTCAACCTTAATAAGACCGTCAACCTCAACCGCCTGCACGTTTGAATCCAAATCCTCAACGTAGCTGAGGGCACCGCCCCAAAGTAAATCCACGCCGATTTTAAGATTATCCGCCTCAACAAAAATTTCTCTGTCGGGAACTGCCCTGTTATACACGTAAAAATTATATACTGAAATAGTGTTTTTACCTTCACTAAGGCTTTGCAAGCTAATTGACTCAAGCTTATTGCCACGCTTGTTTTCCATTGCACCATCAACGAAGGAGAAAAAAGTATTTTTATCAGTTGTAGGCTCCAAGAAAAATTCTTCTGTAATTTTCTTTACACCTGCCGAGTAACTAAATTTAACCTTCACATAGCAATCGGCAGAATATTCTATTGCATAGTAATTAAACCATCCGCAATTTTTGTCTTCGAATTCAATTGGCTCACCATATTGAGAAAACGGTGCTTCAATTGAATTTGTTTTACCGTCAAAAACAACCATTTTCGGGCTGTCATCATTTATCACAAAACTTAATAAATATGGTGAGAAAATGCCCAAAACGCCCAATGCAATAACTAAAACAACGCATACTACACCGATTATAATTTTTTTAGATGTTTTTTTCATATAGCCCCCGTTAAAATTATATTTTTACAATCTAAAGTTATCATACACGTAGTGTTTAGTCAATATGTACTTGCTATTCATTTTCAAAAAACAACTTTTGTGACCTTTTATACTACTTGATTGTTTTATAAGTGAAAGGAGTTCGCTATGGACAAAAATACAGACTTCAAAACTTTATATAACACATATGGTGAAATGCTTTACAGAATCGCCTTTGTTTATCTCGGAAATCCTGACGATACCGAAGACGTGCTTCAAGATGTATTTTTCACGCTATTAAACAATCCCCCAAGTTTCAAAGACGAAGAACATCAAAAAGCATGGCTTATACGAACAACTCGCAATAAAGCTATAAACCTTTTAAAATCCGCATCACACAAAAATGTAAATATAGACGATTTGCAAATACGTATTGACGACCACAACAAGGATTTACATATTGATATTTTAAAAAAGGTTCTTTCGCTTTCTCCCAAGTACAAAGCTGTAACAGTTCTTTATTATTACAATGATTACTCTGTAGACGAAATTTCGCGAATACTGAAAATTAGTAAATCAGCAGTTAAGATGCGTCTTAAGCGTAGCAGAGAATTATTAAAAATAGACTTGGAGGATTACAAAAATGAATAAAAACGACTTAAAAAAATCATTGGGGAACATTAAAGCAGATGCCTATTTAGAAACACGACTTTCTTCAAAGTTAAATTCTGTACAGGCAAAAGAGCGGAAAAGATTACCTCGACTCACCGTATCAACAGCAGCGATTTGCGGACTGGTTCTGATTTTAAGTATAAGTGCAGGTATCGGTTTAAAAAGCTTAACAAACAATACCGCCAACGCATCACTTACGCAGAACTATGCACACGAAACCGCATTTGTTGAAGGCTCAAAAATACCCTCCGAGGTTGCAGAAATCATAAATTCCGAAACAGAGGAAAAAGAAATTTCTGTTCAAGTCTCTGTGCCACCCATTGAAACTCAGGTTCATTACCATCAGGTTTTACTTGTAAACGGTAAGGATATTGCACCCACTAACTACGTAAAATTCGAGGAAATCAAAAACTATGCAGAATTACCATTTACTGCAATTCTCAAAGAATATGGTGCAACCGTAAAATGGCAAAGTAAAACCGAAGCGATCATCTCATTTAACGGAAAAAACTACATATTGGATGCAGAAAGATGTATACTGAAAGAGGAAAATACTGACGTAAATATTCTCACGCCTCTTTATGCCGCTGACACCGAAGCGGTTACTGACATCCCAATGTACCGAACATACGGTAATGAGTTCATTGTGGACAACTACACTTTACAGGGTGCTTTAAAAAACCTGGGTTTAAACTACACGGTAAAAGTAGATTATAAAAACGAAACAGCAATAATAAAATAAACAAAAAGCTCTGCAAACCATTCGGTTTGCAGAGCTTTTTACTTTTTAAGCACCCATACAAGCATATCCGTTTCGCCACGGTTTGCGTAAGCGTAGTAGGGAATGAATTTAAGGGTTGCTTCAATATATTCGTCCGTTGCTTCAAAATAAAGACTGTCGTTTTCGGGCTCCTTGAAGCCCTTTGCAATAATATCGGGTACAAGGAACTCGCCATCAACAATTTGAGTTTCGCCCTTTATATCCACTCTCAAACCGCTTAAATCCTTGCCGTTGTCAACACCCTCAAGGCAATAAACAACGGGGCCTCGCATAATTGCCACTCTGCCCGAGTTTGTGTGGACTTTTTTATTTGCTGATATAAATCTTACGGGCATATTGAAGTTGATTTTGATTTTATCATTTTCACTTGCTTTAATGTAAATATAGCCGTTTTTAAGGTTATATTCTTTATTTACCGTAAACTCCTTACACCAGCCGGGAAGTCTGAGAGCCACGGAATCCTTTTTATTATTTTCAAGGGTAATTACCACTTCACCGTCCGAGGGATATGCGGTTTTCTGGGTAACTTTTGTATTTTCAAAAGTCATTTGCGACTCAATATACTGATGAATACACAAGGTGTCGTCGGTATATGAATACATATACTCCCCTATGCCCTGTATAAATCGGGTAACGTTGGGAGGACAGCAGGAGCAATCAAAAACCTCCTTGCGCTGAGTTATGGGGTAACGTCTGCCGCCATCGGTACAGGGGTGAACCTCGTTAAAGTCAACGTCGATTTCCAAGGGATTTTCGTAGAAAAAGCCTTTGCCATCCATTGAAACGCCCGACAACGCACCATTATACATTACCTTTTCAACTGCATCCGCATACTTTGAGTCTGTGTTAAGCCTTATCATACGATTTGCAAAAAATGCAAGAGAAATTGCCGCACAGGTCTCCGCATAGGCGTCCCTGTTGGGTAAATCATAGTCTATTGTAAAGGACTCGCCGTGGCAGGTGCTACCCGTAGCACCTGTAATATACATTCTTTTATTCACAACGTTTTCGAAGCAACGCTCTGCCGCTTCAAAAAGCTCGTCATCATTATACAAATATGCAATATCCGCCGCACCCGCTAAAAGGTACAACGCCCTTACACAGTGACCGTCGGCTGTGCTACGCTCTCTGAGGGAACTGTCATCCTGATTATAAAGCAGATTACATCCCCTGTACAATTCCTTGTCCTTGTCATTTGCACCGTGGTTATCAATAAAGAATTTTGAAAGCTCAAGGTAACGCTTTTCACCCGTTACCTCATAAAGCTTAATAAGTGCAAGTTCAATTTCGGGATGCCCCGGTGTAACATACGTTGCTGAATTTTCTTTGACAAATACTTTTTCAATATAATCTGCATACTTGCACATAGCGTCAAGAAGTGCTCTTTTGCCTGTTGCTTTGTAGTAAACAACTGCCGCTTCCATAAGGTGCCCCGCACAGTAAAGCTCGTGCTCACTTCTGTCGGTAAAGCGTTCACCCGTAACAAGGAAATGACTGTTAAAATATCCGTTCTCGTCACGGTTTTCAATTATTTTTTCAACCGCCTCGTCAACGATTTTTATAAGCTCGTCGTTTTCATAATAATAGGCGTTATAGCCCACACTTTCAATCCATTTGGCAATATCCGAGTCCCAGAAAACGTGGGGCATATTGGGGTCGCCCTCTTTCCACGTGCACTCAAGGGCGTCAAAGCGGTGAGTTTCCTTGAATCGCTCGTAAACGGATTTAAGTGTAATATTATTTACCATATCCTGCTTTGCCTTCCAGAAGCCGCCGTTAATTTTTATATTTTTGCAATCAATATTTTTCATAATAATCACCTGTTGTTAAGTATGGGTTCAACGTATTCCTTCCAGCGCCTTGCAATAAGCTGATGACCGCAGGTTGTGGGGTGAACACCATCCCAAAGAACGTTAAATATATCGGTTTTATTTTTATATTCGTCAAACAAATCCTGCAAGGGAACAAATACTGCGCCGTATTCCTCGGCAATTTTCCTTGCCGCTACCCTGTAGCCGCCGATATTTTCTTTAAAGAATACGTCAAGCTCGGGCTCCTTCTTTACGCCAAAAAAGGGTTCCATAATCACAAGGAGTGTATGGGGATTTTTCGCCTTAACCTCATCAAGAAGGTAGCGGTAAATTTTCTCGTACCTTTCGGGGTCCGAGCCCGAATTATGCTCCCAATTAAAAATAATATCATTTATGCCAATCAGAATACTAAGAATTGTGGGCTCTAAATTCAAGCATTCTTCGACCCATCTGCCGTAAAGGTCGGCTATTCTGTCACCCGAATTACCGCGGTTAAAAACCTCAATATTTTTATTAAGGTTATCCGCATACATTTCGGACGCTAATATATATTGATATCCGTGACCATGTACGTGGTTAAGGTCGGAATGTCTGCCACGGTTTCCGTCGGTAATGGAGTCACCCTGAAAAAGCACAACGTCATTTTCTTTAAGCCTAAGCATAAGAATCACCCTTTAGAATTTATAATAAAAGCATACCATTTACGCTAAACGCTGTCAATAAAAAACGGTATGTTCAAGGTGCTTGAACATACCGTATAAATTATTTTTTAGCCTTCAACCTCGCCTTTTTTTACTGCCTCGAAATCCTCAAGAATTTCCTGTGAGGGAGGTGCAGTAATAAGGGATACAACAACGATACAAATTGCGCTGAAGATAAATGCGGGAAGAAGCTCGTAGATAGCGAAAGCACCGCCAAGCTTACTGATACCCAATTTCCAGATGAATACCATTGCGGCACCGCCTACCATACCGGCAATAGCGCCCGCTCTGTTGGTACGCTTCCAGAAAAGTGAAAGTATCATAAGGGGTCCGAAGGTTGCACCGAAGCCTGCCCAAGCGAAGGAAACAATACCAAAGATTACGCTATCCTCATCAAGAGCAATAATTGCGGCAACAATTGCGATAACAAGAAGTGTAATTCTTGACATTTTCATAACCGACTTGTCGCTTGCGTTCTTTTTGAAAATACCTTGATAGATATTTTTTGCAAAAGCGGATGCCGCAATAAGAAGATATGAGTCGGATGAGCTGATAGTAGCAGCAAGAATACCTGCCATTATAAAGCCTGCAAGGATGGGTAAGAATCCTGATGAAAGGAATGTAGTTGTAAGAGTGATAAAGATGTTTTCTGCTCCGCCTGAAGTAAGATGTGCAGTGGGGAACAAGCTTCTGCCTACAACACCGATGAACACTGCAACGGCAAGGGAAATAACAACCCATACCATAGCGATTCTTCTTGAGGTTTTAAGTTCTTTCTCTTTACGGATAGCCATAAAGCGAAGAAGAACCTGAGGCATACCGAAGTAGCCGAGACCCCAAGCAAGCATTGAACAGATTCTGAGAACACCGTACTCGGATTTTGCACCGAAAGAGGGAATTCCGTTTATAACAGCCTGAGTTTTAAGAGTAGAATCGAGAGCCAACTGTTCCTCGGTAACGCTTGAAATTGCCTGACCCATAGAGTTCAACGGCTCTGCAATATTAAAGAACTCAAGGAAGCCGGGGAATTCCTTTACGTTTTCGAAAACCGCACCAAGACCGCCCGCATTAACAATACCCATAACCACAACAACCGTAAGGGCTACGAACATAACTATACCCTGCATAAAGTCGGATGCGCTCTCTGCAAGGAAACCGCCGAGGATTGTATAAACAAGAACGAACACGGCACCCACAAGCATCATAGGAATGTAGGGCATATCGAAAAGTGTTGAGAAAAGCTTACCGCAGGTAACAAAACAGCTTGAAGCGTAAACGGTAAAGAAAATGAGAATGAAAAGAGCAGCTATTGAAACAATAACTTTCTTTTTCTCACGGAAACGGTTTGAGAAAAACTCGGGTAATGTAATAGCGTTATTGGCTCTGATACTGTATCTTCTGAGTCTTTTTGAAACTATAAGCCAGTTAAGGTATGTACCGATGGCGAGACCTATCGCAGTCCACGAAGCATCCGCAAGACCGCACCAATAAGCAACACCGGGAAGACCCATAAGAAGCCATCCGCTCATATCCGAAGCCTCGGCACTCATAGCCGTAACCCAAGGACCTAAGGAACGTCCACCGAGGAAATAGTTTTCTGAACTTTTGTTAGCTTTCTTAGCGAAAACCAAACCAATTGCAACAACGGCTGCCATATAAACTACCATTGCAATAAGAATCTGCAATGTTTTAATGCCGTCGCCTGCTAAAAGGTCTTTAAGCATATTTGCATCCATATTTTTCACTCCTGAATATCCTAATAATGGTTTATAATACCATATATTGTATAAATATTCAATAGTTTTTTTACAAACGAATCAGCCTTGAATATAACAAAGAGTAAGCCTGTCGCCGTACAAATTCACTATATCTATATCCATATACAATCTGTTCGCTACTTTTTGCAATAAATCGCACTCTTCTTCATCATAAATATCGAATGCAACAATAATATAATCATTTTCGGACTTCCTGTAAGCATCGCATATCTTTGAAAGCACATTTTCGTCTGAACAAGACTTAAAATGCCCATTAACCGGTGTAATATTATTGATACTTTCGGGGAAAATCCCTTCATATTCAGGTGTATCAAGTTGCATTTCGTCGGAGTATCCGAAACGCAAACGTTCCATTATCAATGCATCGGTTACATTTTCTTTAGTAGGGGTACAATCCACATTATACCATTTATCCGAAAGCAAAACCGTATTCCATGTGTGACCCTCGCTTTCGTCTTCCTCTGGCGGTAATGAGTATTTTTCAAAGCACTTTAGCCCGTTAATATTGCAAAGAAGTGAATAAATATTTGCAAAACCGTCACAATTCGTTTCACCATCCACCGCGGTGCAAAGATAATCAAGCTTTCTGTCAACCTTTTCGGAGTTATAATCAATATTTTCGTCTATGTATCTGAATATTGCACGTGCTTTTTGGGTGTCGGTTGCATTTTCAGGAAAATTCAATTCCCATTTACTTGCCGTATCAACTGCCTTTTGAACTTTAGCAGTTCTTTCTGCCGAAAAATTATCAACACAAACCAACTCGCCTTTTACGGTTCTTTGCTCATTTTTAAACAATATTAATTTTGAATAAACCATCTCATGCTCGTACCATTCCCAATCAACATTCTGTTGAAGAAACGGTGAATCAAGGGACATAAAATCAATTATATTTTCCATTGTTTTATCCGTATCTGATAACACTGCATTATCAACAAACACATAAACATAATTATTATCAAAAGCATATTCAAGGGCGTTATAAAGAACTTTTTCTTCAGAAGTAAGTGTATCGTAATAAACCTTACTGTTGTAAATATCCTTTTGGGGCTCGTATTCTTCAATTTCTTTATAGGTCATATTAATACTGCCCTCGCCGAACTCCATAACGTTAGAAAAAGCAAACCATACGGTTTCACTCCACTCGTCAACCTGTCTTTGGCGTTCTTTAACAAAAGCTACTGCACCTACGGAAGTTATGGCAATAACCAGACTTGTAACAATAGCCGGTATTATTATAAAAAGTTTCTTTTTACCTTTCACAAAGCCACCTCCAATGATATTTGGTAAAATCATTCTAACACACTAAACAAACTATAACAACAAAATCATTTAACTTTTCGTAAGTTAAAATAACCAAAAACACGGTGCATTTTTTGTGCCGTGTTTTTTTCTGTTTTTATTGCATTTGGAAATGAAATAAATTATCATAAAATCAACGAATATCTTCTGGAAGGATGATAATTATGAAAATTACCTTTATGGGTGCGGGTAGCACCGTTTTTGCACGAAACGTTTTAGGCGACTGTATGTGCACCGAGGCACTTCGCGACAGCGTTTTTGCTCTTTACGATATAGACGGTCAGCGTCTTGAGGAAAGCCGCACCATTCTTGAAGCAATCCGTCAGGCAAAGGGCGGTTACGGTAAAATTGAATGCTATTTAGGTGTTGAAAACCGCAAGGATGCACTCCGCGGTGCAAGCTTTGTTGTTGATGCTATTCAGGTTGGTCTTTATGACCCCTGCACCATTATCGACTTTGAGGTTCCTAAAAAATACGGTCTTCGTCAGACAATCGGCGATACACTCGGCATTGGCGGTATTATGCGTGCACTACGTACAATACCCGTACTCGAGGATTTTGCCCGTGATATGGAAGAGGTTTGCCCCGACGCACTTTTCCTTAACTACACAAACCCCATGGCAATGCTTTCAGGCTATATGCAAAGATATACGGGTGTTAATACCCTCGGTCTTTGCCACAGTGTTCAGACCTGTTCATCAGACCTTTTCGAGCAGCTTGGTATGCAGGATAAATTAGAGGGCAGAAAGGAGCTTATTGCAGGTATCAACCATATGGCTTGGCTTCTTGAAATCAAGGATAAAAACGGCGTTGACCTTTACCCCGAAATTAAATCCAAAATTGACGAAAAGCTTGCCGACCCTGATTTCACCAACAAGGTTCGTCTTGAGTACATTAAAAACTTCGGATATTATTGCACAGAGTCCAGCGAGCACAACGCAGAGTACAATATGTTCTACATCAAGAGCAAGTACCCCGAGCTTATTGAAAAATACAACATTCCCCTTGACGAATATCCCAGACGTTGCATAAACCAGATTGACAGATGGAAAAAGGATTATGCCGAAATGCTTGAAAAGGGTGTTAAAGAGCATAACCGTTCTAACGAATACGCTTCACACATTATGGAGTCCATCGTTACAGGCACACCCTATCAGATTGGCGGTAACGTGCTTAACTCAAACCACCTTATTACAAACCTTCCTGCCGAGGCTTGCGTTGAAGTGCCCTGCCTTATTAACAGCAACGGCGTTCACCCCTGCTACGTGGGTGCATTACCCGTTCAGTGTGCGGCAATGAATATGACAAACATCAACGTTCAGCTTCTTACAATTGAAGCCGCAAGAACAAAGAAGCTTGAGCATATTTATCAGGCGGCAATGCTTGACCCCCACACAGGCAGTGAGCTTGATATTGACACCATCAAGAAAATGGTTGACGACCTTATTGTTGCTCACGGCGATTATTTACCAAAATATCATTAATTAGTAATACTTTTTTCACATTTAAAATGTATATACTAATCAAAGAGTATTTTTTGATACCTTTGAAAGGATGAAATTTTATGAAAAATAAAAAACTTATTATTATAATTGCGGCAATACTGGCTGTTGTTGTAATTATCGGTGGCTCTGCAATCAGCAGTTACAACGGATTGGTTACAAATCAGGAGTCTGTTGAAACCGCAAAAGCAAATATCGACACAATGCTTCAACGCAGAGCGGACCTTATCCCCAATGTTGTTGACACCGTAAAGGCTTTCGCCAAGCACGAAACCGAGGTTTTTGACAAAGTCCTTGAAGCAAGGCAAAACCTTTTAAACGCAAACACCATTGAAGAACAATCCGCAGCAAACGAGGAACTCACAACGGCACTTCAGGGTATTAACGTTATTGTTGAGAATTATCCCGAGCTTAAATCCGACGCTACTTATATAGGTCTTATGGATGAGCTCGAGGGTAGTGAAAATCGTATTGCAGTAGCGCGAGACAGATACAACGAAGCAGTTAAGGAATATAACCTTAAAGTAAAGAGATTCCCCGGCAGTATTTTTGCAGGTATTTTCGGCTTTGAAGAAGCCGAGTATTTTGAGGCTGACGCAGGCACTTCAGAAGTGCCTGACGTAGGTGCTGCTTTAGGTGATTAACGTGACAAAAATTAAAGCCTTCCGCTTTACGACATTACTAGTTTTAATTATTGCTTTTGGAACTCTCCTTATAGGCGCGGCTCCGTCACACACCTCGGATTTTTACGTAAATGACTATGCCAACGTACTTTCTGAGGAGACGGAAGAAAAAATCCTTAGCACTGCACTTGCGCTGGATAATGAAACAACGGCACAGGTTGCAGTTCTTACCGTCCCCAACCTTGACGGTGAAGACATTGCCGATTTCGCAGTAGATACCGCTCACAGCTGGGGCATAGGCGATAAGGACAAAGATAATGGGGTGCTCATAGTTCTTGCTATTGAGGAACGTCAGGTTTGGGTAACAGTAGGCTACGGACTCGAAGGAACACTGACCGATATCCGAACAGGTCAGCTTCAGGACCAATATGCCGTACCCTACTACAAAAACAATGATTTTGACAACGGTACGTTAGCACTTTTCGGTGCAATCGTAAACGAAATTCGTGTCGAAGAATATGGTTTGACACCTCTGGAAGAATTTGAGTTTTCAAATCAAATAAACACCGACACCATTGAATTATCTGAGGGCGATGTGCGATTATTTTTATTAATTTTCTTCTCTCCCTTATTACTCATAGGTTTCGTAATGTTGTGCCAATTCTTCAAATATCTGCATCTGTTGCGTTATGACAAAAAAAATGGAACAAATAAAGCCACCATATATCGCAAAAATTATATGGGTACCCGACAAGCCATTTTAGCCATTCTCGTACACGGTGCCCTCCGAGGTGGTGGTTTCCGTGTCGGCGGAGGTCGTGGTGGATTTGGCGGCGGTTCCGGCGGTGGCTTCCGTGGAGGCGGTGGCGGCTTCGGCGGTGGCGGTGCCGGTCGCGGATTCTGATACAAAATATTAAGGATATTATACTGAATCTTAAGTATAATATCCTTTTTTATTGTATTGTACTTGTTTTTTTACATAAAGTATGTAATAATACTGTGGTTTTTGAAATTCTATTTTTATCAGAGGTTTTTATGTCACAACAAAGAAGTTCCTTTTCGGGTAAGCTTGGCTTTGTTCTTGCTACTGCAGGGTCTGCGGTAGGCTTGGGCAATATCTGGCGTTTCCCCTATCTTGCCGCACAGCACGGTGGAGGTATTTTCTTATTAGTTTATATTGTTCTTGCCCTTACCTTCGGCTTCACCCTTATGTGTGCCGAAATAGCAATCGGCAGAAAAACAGGTGTAAGTGCTATCGGTGCTTACAAAAAGCTTGATAAAAGATTTGGCTTTATGGGCATTCTTTCATCCATTGTTCCTATTATAATATTACCCTATTACTCGGTAATTGGTGGTTGGATTATAAAGTACCTTGCTGTTTTTGCAAGCGGACAGGCATCCCTTGCCACCGACGACAATTTCTTTAACAATTTCATTGCCGAGCCCATAGAGCCCCTTGGTTGGTTCTTGCTTTTCCTTGCAGTTACTGCTATTGTTGTTCTTCTTGGTGTTGAAAAGGGTATTGAAAAGGTAAGCAAGGTTATGATGCCCGTGCTTGTTGTGTTAACGGTTTTCATTGCCGTTTACGCCTTGTTTATGCCCGGTGCAATCGACGGTCTTATTTACTACGTCAAGCCCGATTTCAGCAAATTCTCAGGCACAACGGTTCTTGCGGCAATGGGTCAGTTGTTCTACTCAATGTCACTTGCTATGGGTATTATGATTACCTACGGCTCGTATATGAAAAAGGACGTTAACCTTGAATCCTCAGTTAAACAGATTGAGCTTTTCGACACAGGTATTGCATTCTTTGCGGGTCTTATGATTATCCCCGCTGTATTCTCCTTCTCAGGCGGTGACGAATCCGCTTTGGGCAAGGGCCCCGGACTTATGTTTGTAACACTCCCCAAGGTGTTTGACAGTATGCCTGCAGGCTCAATAATCGGTGCAGTTTTCTTTATACTCGTATTGTTTGCGGCACTTACGTCATCAATTTCACTTATGGAAACAATCGTTTCTATTTTTATGGATAAATTCAAATGGAACCGTAAATTAACCTGCATTATTGTTTTTGTTGTGTGTATAGCTTTGGGTCTTCCCTCTTGCCTCGGTTATGGCGTCCTTAAAGAAATTACCCTTTTCGGTATGGATTTCCTTACCTTCTTCGACTTTATAAGCAACAGCGTAATAATGCCCCTGGTTGCCCTTGTTACCTGCATACTTGTAGGCTACGTTATTAAGCCCAAGGCAATTATCGAGGAAATTGAACTCGGCGGTAAATTCAAAAGAAAAACTCTTTTCACCATTATGATAAAATACGTTGCCCCTGTATTTATTGTGGCAATCCTTGTGTTCTCAATTCTTGAGGGTATTGGTATAGTTAAGGTTTAAGCTTAATAGTTAAAAGCACCTTAGATTCGCTTTTGAATCTAAGGTGCTTTTTTGTTTATTAAAGAACTTCTCTTATATTGCTTTCACCTGTAATAAGATTAAAGGTAAGGCTCTTTTCTTCGCCGTTTTCAATGAAATCAAGTCTGATATCCTGCTCACCAACGTATTCGGCAAGCTTAACCTTGTAGCTTTTATCCTTAAAGAATTCTTTAAGGTAACCAATTCTTTCCTCGTCAAAATCACCTGCATTGTCGGAAACGAAAAGCACGTTACCGCAAACAGAGTTAATTTTACCGTGAAGAAGCTTCTGCTCCATAGTGTAGTTAAGGTTAATATCACGAAGGAAGAAAACGTCCGGGTCGTTACAGAAGGCTCTGCCGTCAAGGTGATTACGGAAAACGGTATTTATAATAGCATTCTGTGATGAGGGATTTTCGCAGTTGATTCTGATGGAGCTTACAAGTGCGTTTACGCTAAGGTTACCCTTAAGAGTGAACTTCCAGTTCTTACTTGCGTCACAGCTGATACGACAAGCATCAAAAATACCCATACAAGCGCCAAGGGGAACACCGCAACCAAGAATCCATTTGTCACCGCAAACCTCGCGAAGAAGTTCTACACCGTCGCACATAATTTCACCACGGGTTTTGCCGTTTCGGGGTTCAATACACTGACTGTAAAGGAAGTCAAGCTTAACCATATCAAAGCCCCACTCATTAAGAACCGTATCAAATACCTTTCTGATATATTCACGTGCTTCGGGGTTGTAAATATCAAGGGTGTATGCACCGCCCCAGCCCTGACAACCGAGCATCTTTTTGCCGTTTGCATTGAAGGTAAGAAGCCAATCGGGGTGGTCCTTTACAAGCTGTGATGAAACCTGAGCACTGAAGGGTGCAAGCCAGATACCCGCCTTGTAGCCCTTAGCGTGAATTTTATCTGCAATGTATTTCATTCCGTTGGGGAATTTCTTTTCATCAATAAGGAGCCAGTCACCAACTGCCTGCTGATAGCCGTCGTCGACCTGGAAAATGTTAACCTCGTCACTTGCTCTGTCAAGACCGTCAAGGTCACGAAGAATAATTTCCTCGTTAATATCCTGAAAGTAGTTGTACCATGAGGTGTAGCCTGAAAGGTGGTCAATGGCGGGCTTCTTACAACCAACAAAGTCGAAGAAGTATTTATCCATTACCTCGTCCATATCGCCCTTGATAATTGCAATATCGAACATTTCGTATTCCTGACCTGCAGTAAGCTTAAGTCCGTCAACGTCCTTTCTGATAATGAAAGTATCATTTTTCATATCAACGGCAAAAATTGTGAAGCCCTTGCGTTCACTTTTTGAACCGTAAAGCTTGATTTCGGTTTCGCCCTTTTCACGGAAGTAGCAGTACGTGTAAGCGTGGAATTTGCCCTCTTCGCCGTATTTTTCAAAATGATAGTCACCTGAAAGACCTGCAAAGTGCTTTAAGGATTTATTGATACCCGCAGCCTTAATAAGACCCTTGAAGGTATCGTTCTTTGAAAACTCACGGGACGTAGTCCATGCCTGATAACCGTTGGCGTAGAACAAATCATCATCGTCAAAATCCTTTTCATCCTCAATTTCAAAGGATTTCATAACCATATCGCATTTTGCCTTAAGCACACCCTTGATGCTCTCTTTATCCTGTTTAAGTTCAAAGGAAAATGCTCTGCCGTCAAATTCATTCTGATTAACAAGTGCCTTGCCAATTAAAACCTGAGATCTGATTTTTTCAAACATAATTAATCTCCTTAATTATTTACATTATCAATAAATTTCAAAAACTGCTTTTTGCCCTCATCGGTTCTGTCAAACACACCGCATTGCTTAAGAATGTCTGCAAAAACCTTACCGATTTCATCACGGATAACCTTTTCGCAATTTTCGGTAGTGATAACGTTATTTTTAACTATCTCGTCAACCCAATCCTTATGCTTTGCAATTTTTTCGTTTTTTGAAATATCATCACCATTGATTATAGCTTCCTCAATAAGCTTCATTTCGTCCTTAAGTCGGGCAGGAAGCACTGCAAGACCCATAACCTCAATAAGACCGATATTTTCCTTCTTGATATGGTGATGCTCGGGATGGGGATGGTAAACACCATCGGGGTATTGCTCGGTAGTAATATTGTTTCTTAACACAAGGTCCATCTCGTATTTGCCGTCTCTGAAGCGGGCAATGGGTGTTATTGTGTTGTGGGGTACGTCGCCGGTATATGCGAAAACGAAGGCGTCTTCGTCGGTATATTCACGCCATTTTGCAAGAATTTTACCTGAAAGGGTGCAGATTTCGTCCGCATCGTCACCCCTTAAACGAAGCACTGACATAGGCCATTTAACAATACCCGCTTCAATATCGGGATAATCCTTAAACTGAACCTCGGTTTCAATAGGTGCCTTCGTCATAGCGAAGGTGTAATTACCGCCCTGAAAATGGTCGTGAGTGAGCACGGAGCCGCCCACAATGGGTAAATCCGCATTGGATCCCACAAAGTAATGAGGGAACTTTTTAACAAAAGCAAATAATCTTCTGAAGCCGTCCTCGGTTATTTTCATAGGCACGTGCTTTGAATTAAACACAATGCTGTGCTCGTTATAATAAACATAGGGGGAATACTGTAAGCACCAGCTTTCACCGTTCAAATCCACGGGAATAATTCGGTGATTCTGCCTTGCAGGGTGGTTTACCCTACCTGCATAGCCCTCATTCTGGGGACACAATAAGCACTTGGGATATGAACTTTGCTTCATAAGAAGTGCCGCCGCAATAGCCTTGGGGTCCTTTTCGGGCTTTGAAAGGTTTATTGTAATATCAATGTCACCGTATTCGGTGGGTGTTACCCATTTGATGTCATTTTTAATTCTGTACTCTCTTACGTAGTCGGATTTTATTGACAAATGATAGTAATAATCCGTTGCTTTTTCGGGACTTTCGTTATACAAAGCATTGAATTTATTAATAACCTCAGAGGGTCGGGGTGTAAGAACACCCATAATTTTTGTATCCAACAAATCACGGTAAACCACCGACTCATTGCAAATACCCTTTTCACATGCATAATCAAGAAGCACCTTAAGTAACTCCTCAAGCTCCGCATTTTCAAAAACCTCGTCATCATCAATGCTATCAAGATTCAAAACACCGAGAATGCCGTTAATTGCATACGTTTCGTCTAAAGCATCAATAAGACCGTTTTTCTGAGCGTATTTTACTAACGACCTTATAGCCGAACTAACTGTCATCTTTTTTACCCCACAGTAAATCTATTTTATCATTATAATTATAATTTTTTATAACTATTATTGCAAGATATTTATAATAAAAATGTTGAAAAATTCACTTAAAGAAGCTAAAATATTTTAAGAAGGAGTGAGTTAATTGACTTTTAATGCACTTAAAGTAAAAAATGATATAGTCCAATGGATAAAAGATTGGTTTGAGTTAAACGGCAAGGGCTGCAAGGGCGTTGTTGGTATTTCAGGCGGTAAGGATAGCTCGGTTGTTGCGGCGCTCTTGGTTGAAGCCTTAGGCAAGGAAAACGTTGTGGGCGTTCTTATGCCCAAGGGTGAGCAGTTTGATATAGACGTAAGCATCACCCTTTGTGAATTTTTGGATATTAAATATTACACTGTAAATATAAATGACGCGTATAACGGACTTATGAAGGAGTTAGAGAAAAGCGGTGTGCCGATTAACACACAGGCTGTTACAAACCTTCCCCCTCGTATTCGTATGTCCACGGTTTACGCCGTAAGCCAAAGTGTTAACGGCAGAGTGGCTAACACCTGTAACCTTTCCGAGGATTGGGTGGGATACTCAACCCGCTATGGTGACAGTGTCGGCGACTTCTCCCCTCTTTCAAAGCTCACGGTTCAGGAGGTCAAAGAAATCGGCAGGGTGCTCGGTCTTCCCTCAATGTTCGTTGACAAGGTTCCCATTGACGGACTTTGCGGTAAAACTGACGAGGATAATTTAGGCTTCACCTACGAAACCCTTGACCGATACATCCGTGAAGGCATTTGCGAAGACGAAGAAACCAAAGCAAGAATAGACCGCCTTCACAAAATAAATCAATTTAAATTAGAATTAATGCCCATATTCCCCTACGAGCCCGATGCAGAATAAACAAGGAGTTGTGTTCATTATCCGAACACAACTCCCTTTTTTATTTTTTTCTGAGCTTTCTGCTTGCCTGCTTGCTCTTACGGTCGAATTCACGCTCCGCCTTTAATTTTTCCTCACGGATGCGCTCCTCCTCAAACCTTTCGTCCCGCGCCTTAACAACGTTATCATATTCTGAAATATATGAATCAAGATTGTTATATCCATCATAAAGCGCAAGTGTTCTTAACGCTGCAAGATACGGCGCCGCAACATTACTGTATCTGTCACGCTGCTTACTTGCCTCACGCATTGCCGCGCGGCGGATTTTTGCCTGCTCTTTTGTATCGTCGGGCATATTGTAAGCCGCTTCGTACATAGCCTCATCAAAAGGAACTATATTGCCCTCAGGGTAATATTTTTTTGCAAGTCTTGCACTTCTGACAATGGCTCTTGCATTCCTTACCTCCTGCTTGCGCCAGGTTTTTTCTTCCTTAACGCCGGTAACGGGTAAGTTATTGGCTAATTCCTGCGCTTCCCTTGCACATTCATAAAAGCGCTCGGGACCCTTTGATACTATAAGTCTGCAAAGCTCAATCTGCTTCTGACCGAACTCATTTTCGAAACGCTTTAATTCGTGCATTACAAACTCTGCTATTTCTATTTCCTCGTTCGTCTCCTTGGCCTGTGCAAGTGCATCCTTTGCATTTTTTATAGCCTGTGACCTTACTTGCTTTTCCTCCTTTGTGCCGGAGGATAATGCTTTTGCCTCTTTTATGCCGGATTTTGTTATCTCCTTGCTTTCCAGATTATAATAATTCCTTGCCTTTATAATAGCCTCGCAGCCCTCGATATAGGCAGCGTCATCCTGAACACCATTTTGCGAGTCTTCAATAAGCGTTCTTATTCTTATTACACGAATCATTGATTTCTGACCCGTTTCGGTAATATCGTATAAGAACCAGGGAAGAACGTCAACCGCTGCACCAATTATGGATACAACCAGCAAGGTATCCATAAGGGGATACAGAACACAATCCGGGTTTTTCTTCTGCTTTGACAGGGGCAGATTTTCGTCATAATTCAAATATACGTCAAGCACCGAATAATCGTTACCGTCAAAACCTTTTTTCTTATATATCCAAGGAATAAACAATCCCGTTACTGCACCTATGGCACCACCGGCATAGGTGGACACAAATCCAAAGGCACCGTCTATACGCTCACCTATAAGATACTGCTGATTGTCACGCATATCCGATTCAATAGCACTGTCTATAACGTTATATGTATCCACAAATCTGTCCAGTGTATAGACTATAAACAATCCCACACCCGCCAAAGGACTCTTGTAGAACAAAAAGTATGAGGCAATAAGGAAAATCTGCATAATATTTTTGAAAACCTTAATTTTCTTCTTGCCGAATTTCTTGATAATAGCGGGTGAGAAAAGCATTCCCCAAAAGTTAGCGTTGTATGAAATGGTATTAAGTAAGCCGTAGGTTGTGGGCTTCATAATATGCGCACGGTAAACCATCCAGTTCCATATATCGCCCTTTGCACCCTCAAGGAAGTTGTTCCAGCCATCAGCACATTTAATCCAGAAAATCTTGTTACCTGCAACTGCACGCATGGAGCTTGCAAAGCTCATTTTTGTAATTCGGCTCTTGGGAAGAACAAGTCTTTCCTTCGTTCCGAAATATGCAAGCATAACAAAAACCATCAGGAATGCAACGGGAGTGTATGCGCCGCGATAATAGGTCATATTATATTTATCACCGTTTTCGCAAAGAAGGTCAACCATCATTGGATAATAAACGTTGTTTATTGAAAAGCCCAATGAATAGATAATGCTTGTAATTGCCATTATCTTGGTACGCTCCTGAGTGTTGGGCGTCATAACGTGCACCATATTGGTAACACCCGTTGAAACCCAGCTTTGAACATAGCCCTGAATCTGACCTATAAAGAAAAGCATTGCAATCATCAGGTATTGGGTAAAGGGCTGATAGGCATCCCTTACCCCCTCATATGGCAACCACAAGGATATAAGAGTAAGAGCCATTGCAGGTATTGCAAGCTTTATATAGACCCTGTATTTACCGTCCTTACTGCGCAGATTATCAACAATCCACGCATTAAGGGGTGTTGTAATGTAGCCGATTGCCTGACAGATATAGCTCATAACAAGCAATTGGTTGTTATTCATTTTAAGAGTCATACCGGTAAACTCGTTACCAACGCCGAAGCCGATTGTCCAGTTAATAGACATACACATGGCCATCCAGCCCACAGAAAGCATAATAACCTCTTTATAAGGCACGTACTCGCCCGGTCGGGGTTGCTTCCAATATAGCTTCAGCTCTTGTATGGCGTCACTGACTTTATTTAAAATTTCCATATTTTCACCTGTTTGAGGTTATTTTAATATCGGTTTATCAATAAGTGTAACAGACTTTTTCTTTGTTCCGTCAAGCTCAAGAATAACAAGCTCGTTTTCATCCTTAAGGAAGGCACCGGGAAGGTACAGAGTGTACTGAGGTCCGCCCTTAATAAATCTGCCAAGGTTGAAGCCGTTGATATAAACAATTGCATTACCGAAGCCACGCATATCAACAAAGGTGTCATCCTTTTTATCTGCCCTGAAGGTTGCCTTCATAAAGCAGGGATAATCCTTATGGCTCTTTTTATAGGGAATTGCAGGTGCTTCATCAAGTTCCATACAATAAACGTCCCAATTCACAATTGCCTGACCCTCTATATAAATTTCCTCAAGACCCTTGCGGTCGTATATTCTGCGTGCGTAGTTTATTCTGCCGAAAGCCTGCACGAGAACATCAATTTTAATCTCACCGTTAAAGGCATCTATGGGAACAGAAAAGCCCTCATCATAAACTGCTTTGCCCTTGAGTAATGCACGATTATATACGTGCTTTAATTCTCCGTTTATATAAAAATAGGCTATGTCGTGAACACCGAATGCATTAAGCTTTGAATCACGGTAATTACCCTTTAGGGTTGTGCTGTAAAGGATAAGTCCGCTATTTTGACCGTAATGCTCCATATAATGGGGAGAGTTGCTCTTTTTATGTACTGCAAATTTTTTATAAACGCTCTTTAAATCTGCAAATTCCGTAAAATCAATTATACCGATTTTTTGTGTTTTGGTGTCCTCGGGAAGCTCGGGAAGTTCCTTGCCCAACTGCTTCTGCATACGGTTTCTTAATACGAAATATTTTTCGGTGTATGCACCACATTCGCTTAAGGGCGCACCGTAATCGTAGCTTGTGGTTGTGGGGCAATAGCAATCGTAATAGTTTGCACCGGATGAGAAGCCGAAGTTTGTGCCTCCGTGGAACATATATAAATTGAAGTTTGCATCCTCTTTAAAGAAGCCGTCAAGGCTTCTGCCAAGAGATTCCTCCGCATTGTCACTATGATGCTTTGTACCCCAACGGTCAAACCAGCCACACCAATGCTCACCGCACATAAGGGGCTTGTCGGGCTGAAGCATTTTAAGGTCATCAAAGCGGTTTTCGTGGTAGCCGCCGAAGTTTGCAACCATCCACTCCTCGGGAATACCGCCACCTGAAAAGAAATATCTGTCCTCACCGTCGGATGTGAAAAGCTGAACATCAACACCAAGCTCACGCATAAGGTCACGAAGCCAGTAAAGGTACTTTTTATCCCTACCGAATGAGCCGTACTCATTCTCAACCTGCATTGCGATTATTTTACCGCCGTTTGTTTCAAGATAGGGCACAAGCTTAGGAATAAGCACACTGAAAAAGTCCTTAACCGCTTTTATGTAGGTTTTATCCCAGCAACGAAGTCGGATATTCTTATCCTTAAGAAGCCATGCAGGAAGACCGCCGAAATCCCACTCCGCACAAATATACGGACCGGGACGTACAATTACGTAAAGTCCTAATTTCTGAGCAGTCTCAACAAATTTTACAATATCAAGCATACCCTCAAAATTAAACTGACCCTTTTTAGGCTCGTGGAAATTCCAGGGAACGTAGGTTTCAACCGTATTAAGACCTGCGGCACGAAGCTTTAAAAGTCTGTCCTCCCAATATTCCTGAGGAATTCTGAAATAGTGCATTGCACCTGAATAGATGTGAAATTCTTCGCCATCCATATAAAATTTTCTATTCTTCATTTCAAGCATAATAAAAATCTCCTTATTTGCCGTAATTCATATCCGCAAGGACCTTCTGTAATCGGTCAGGACGACGTGTCGTAATGTTGTCGGGTTCAAATGACAAAACCTTGTAAATATCCTTAAAATCATTTACAGTCCATATAGACACAAGCAAGCCGTTTTGGTGGAAAATCTCCACAAGCTCCTTTGTTGCATTGTCTTTATTGAGGTTAATGCCTATTGCGCCGCAATCCTTAACCTTATTAACAAGTGATAAAAGATATTCGTCAGTCTGCTTTCTTTTAGGAAGCACGGAAACGTTAAGATAGTAGTCTATATCGGGGCAATCCTCCTTAACCCTCGCTACGTCCTCCTCGTTTATACCTGTAAAAAATATTCTGTCCTTTACACCGGTTTTTTCAGCGGCTTCACCTACAGTGTAAAGGTGTTCAACACTTTTTATATCAACGTTAACCCTTAAGCCCTCATATTCCTTGACTTTAAGAAAGGCTTTTTCAAGGCTTATTTCCTTACCATTGGGCTTGTCGTGTGCGAGTACGGGATTACCCTTGTAATAACGCACGTCAAATTCTACAATATCCGCACCATACAAAACACCTGTTTCAATGGCCTCTAACGAGTTATCCTTAGTGTCCACACAGCCGGTATGGGCAGTATATGTAAACCCATCAACAAATTCAATCGCATCAACTTTATGCTTTACGAAGCCAAAACACATTGCAAAAATCACTCCTACACTTAATAAAACTATTGTTAGCCGATGCACAAATCTGCCCTTTTTCTTATGATATTTCATTTTTCGCCTCTTCGCAAATAACATTAAGATAATTATACCTTTTTTCATTAAGAAAAACAAACAAAATTTCAAAAAACGGCAAGAACAACAAAGCGTAATACATTTATTTGTTGCTCTTGCCGAAAAAATCTGTTTTAGTATTGAAAAAACAACCGAAAACTGATATTTTTATAAACGGTGATATAAATGAAAAACGAAAAAATGAAAAAAATTGCTCTTACTGCAATGTTTTTGGGCATAGGTCTTGTGCTTCCTTTTCTGACGGCACAAATTCCGCAAATAGGTGAACGGTTATTGCCCTTGCACATACCCGTATTTCTGTGCAGTTTAATCTGCGGTTGGCAATACGGCGCCGTGTGCGGTCTGATTCTTCCCCTTTTACGCTCTTTAATTTTCGGTATGCCCGAGTTATACCCGTCGGCATTCTCTATGGCATTTGAGTTACCCGCTTACGCCATTATCTGCGGCCTTATATACCTCTGCTTC
Source organism: Clostridia bacterium (assembly GCA_017550105.1). Taxonomy (GTDB): domain Bacteria; phylum Bacillota; class Clostridia; order Oscillospirales; family Acutalibacteraceae; genus DTU089. The sequence goes on from JAFYLQ010000017.1 coordinate 37,931, forward strand.
AAAAAGAAAAATCTTCTTGCAATATACGTTTCGCTTGTGGGTGCTATGCTGGGTGGTCGTGTTGTTTACGCTATAGTTCAGGCTTTTATTTTAGGACTCGGCGAAAACGGATTAACTCTTTCAATATTTATAACAAAGGCTTTTGTAAATCCCTTGCCGGGTATTATCCTGCAGTTGATACTAATTCCTTCAATTGTGTTCACGTTGAATAAAATGAAAAACAAGCTATTAAAATAAACAAAAATATAAAGGCAGTGGTTTTCACCACTGCCTTATTTTTATACTCTTTCAACAGAGATAACAACGCTTTCGCCGTTGATATCCCATTTTTTTGCATTTTCGCCTTCGTCACCGAGTGCAATTGAATCAGAAAGAACAACTGTTGAAATAGCTGCTTCATTCTTCTTTGCAATTTCAAAGAGCTTTTCGTTGCCTGTAAGGGTTACGTTGATTCTGTCCATAACGTTGAAGTCAGAATCCTTACGCATTGTCTGAATCTTACTGATAAGCTCTTTTACGAAGCCTTCCTCAATAAGCTCGGGTGTAAGCTCTGTATCAAGTGCAACGGTTACACCTCTGTCAGAAACGGTGAACACGCCTTCCTTCTGCTTTGTTTCAAGAAGGATATCCTCGGGAGCAAGCTCAACGTCACCGCTTGCAAGGTTAAGCACAAGCTTACCCTCTGCATCAAGTGTTGCTTTAGCAGATGAATCAAGCTCTGCAAGTGCATTTCTGATTTCACCCAACTGCTTGCCGTACTTGGGACCAAGTGTGCGAAGCTGGGGCTTGAAGATGTATGAAACGAAGCTTGAGGCATCCTCAACGAAGTCAACGTTCTTAACGTTAAGCTCGTCACGGATAATGTCGATAAAGTAGCCTTCAACCTTCTTTTCGCTCTGAACGTACATTGTGCTTAAGGGCTGACGGTTCTTCATATTTGAGCCGTTTCTTGCAGCTCTGCCGAGAACAACGATATCAACAACCTCATCCATATTCTTTTCAAGCTCAACGTCAATGCGGTTCTCCTGAACCTCGGGGAACATACAAAGATGTACGCTTTCGGGTGCGGTTTTGTCAACGTTGCAAACAAGGTTTCTGTAAATTGACTCTGCCATAAAGGGAATCATGGGTGCTGCTGCCTTTGCAGTTGTAACAAGGGCGGTGTAAAGAGTCATATAAGCCGCTGTCTTATCCTCTGTTTCACCCTGTACCCAATATCTTTCTCTGCCGCGACGAACGTACCAGTTGCTCATTTCATCGGTGAATTCCTGAAGTGCCTTTGCAGCCTCGGGAATGCGATAGTTAGCAAGGTTTGTGTCTACAGTTTTCACCATGGAGTTAAGCTTTGAAAGAAGCCATTTATCCATTACTGTAAGCTTACAGTCGTCAAGATTATATTTTGTGGGGTCAAATTTATCAATATTTGCATAGAGCACGTAGAATGCATAGGTATTCCAGAGTGTGCCCATAAATTTACGCTGACCTTCAACAACGGCTTTGCCGTGGAAACGGTTGGGAAGCCAAGGTGCTGAGTTTGTGTAGAAATACCAACGGATAGCGTCCGCACCGTAGCTCTGAAGTGCATCGAAGGGGTCAACTGCGTTACCCTTGGATTTACTCATCTTCTGACCGTTTTCGTCCTGAACGTGACCGAGAACGATAACGTTCTTGTAAGGAGCCTTGTTGAAAATAAGTGTTGAAATAGCAAGAAGTGAATAGAACCAACCACGGGTCTGGTCAACAGCCTCAGAAATGAAGTCTGCAGGGAACTGTGACTCGAATAAGTCCTTGTTCTCAAAGGGATAGTGGTGCTGAGCAAAGGGCATTGCACCTGAGTCGAACCAACAGTCAATAACCTCGGGAACACGGTGCATTTCCTTACCGCATTCGGGACACTTAAGAGTTACCTTGTCGATGTAGGGACGGTGAAGCTCGATTTCATCGGGGCAATTGTCACTCATTGATTTAAGCTCTTCAATTGAACCGATTGAGTGACGGTGACCGCATTCACACTCCCAGATATTAAGGGGTGTACCCCAATAACGGTTACGTGAAATACCCCAGTCTTGAACGTTCTGGAGCCAGTCGCCGAAACGACCCTTACCGATGCTTTCGGGAATCCAGTTAATTGTGTTATTGTTTCTGATGAGGTCTTCCCTTACCTCGGTCATCTTAATAAACCATGATTCTCTTGCGTAGTAAATAAGGGGTGTATTACATCTCCAGCAATGGGGATATTCGTGCTCGAATTTGGGTGCATCGAAAAGAAGACCCGCTTTTTCAAGATCGATAAGAACGAACTTGTCTGCATCCTTAACAAATGTACCTGCATAGGGTGTGGGCTCTGCCATTTCGCCCTTGCCGTCAACAAGCTGAACGAAGGGAAGGTCATATCTTCTGCCGACCTTTGCGTCGTCCTCACCGAATGCGGGTGCAATGTGAACGATACCTGTACCGTCAGTCATTGTAACGTAGGGGTCAGCAGTGATGAAGAAGCCTTTTTTGTTCTGCTTGTCGCAGATGGGCTTAACGTAGTCGAAAAGGGGCTCGTATTCTTTATATTCAAGGTCAATACCCTTGAAGCTTTCAAGAACCTCGTAAGCAGGTGTGTCCTCAGTTGCAAATTTGCCGAGAACCTTGTCAAGAAGAGCCTCTGCCATATAGTAGGTCATACCGTCAGCGGCTTTAACCTTGCAGTAAACATCAGCGGGGTTTACACAAAGTGCAACGTTTGAGGGAAGTGTCCAGGGAGTTGTGGTCCATGCAAGGAAGAATGCATCCTCGCCTGTAACCCTGAAGCGAACAACTGCGGAACGCTCTTTAACAGTTTTATAGCCCTGAGCAACCTCGTGTGATGAAAGAGGTGTACCGCAACGGGGGCAATAAGGAACAATCTTGAAGCCCTTGTAAAGAAGATTTTTTTCGTAAATCTGCTTTAATGCCCACCACTCGGATTCGATGAAATCATTGTGATAGGTTACGTAGGGCTTATCCATATCTGCCCAGAAGCCAACAGTAAATGAGAAATCCTCCCACATACCCTTGTACTTCCAAACACTTTCCTTACAATGGTCAATAAAGGGTTCAAGACCGTATTCTTCAATCTGCTCCTTACCGTCAAGACCAAGAAGCTTTTCAACCTCAAGCTCAACGGGAAGACCGTGGGTATCCCAACCTGCTTTTCTGGGTACCATACAACCCTTCATTGTGCGGTAACGGGGAATCATATCCTTGATAACACGTGTTAAAACGTGACCGATATGGGGCTTGCCGTTAGCCGTGGGGGGGCCGTCATAGAAAACGTAGGGAGTACCGTCTTTTCTTTCCTCGATACTTTTTTCGAATATTTTTTCGTCACGCCAGAATTTTTCAATTTTCTTTTCCTGCTCGACGAAATTAACGTTGGGGGAAATAGGTTCGTACATTTCTTTACCTCCAAATTTCAAATTTATATCATTATGAAAATAAATAACAAAACAATTCGTAATTCATAATGCGTAATTCGTAATTATTGGGGCGCGAAAATGCGCCATAGAAGTAATAGTGGCATAAACAACATATTCTTATTAATGCTGCACGCAGTGCCCGATAATTATGCATTACGAATTAAGCATTACGCATTCAGTAAATTGACTTTATTCTAAAACAAAAAACAAAAGCTTCGCCCTGTATACAGGACAAAGACTTGCTTTGTTAACCACCTATAATACAAGCGTACCGTCATACGCCGACCCGTTAACGGCGGTCAACCGGAGAGGCTTACTGTTACTTCAACCCTCGGCTCGGGAGTGATGTTCGACATCCTTAGTTCATATCGGGCTTGCACCGTCCCCGACTCGCTTAAAATCCCCAAAGAGCTACTGTCTCCGTCAAAGCTTTTTCATACAGAAGTTATAATACCACTAAAATACAAATAATGCAAGTGTTTTATTTGCTTATATTTATTATAAAAACTAAACTTTAATCTTTACATCAAGCAAATATTAGGGTATAATGATTATTTGTAAAAATATGTATTAAAGGTGTTATTATGCGTTAATAAACAAATCTGACCCAAACACTTTACATTGAAAGGAAAATATATATGCTTCAGTTTGAAGAATTAAGACTTGAACTTCAGTCATACGAGGACAAGCTCACCGACCTTGCAGAGGCTCTTGGCCTTTCAAAAATGATTGACGAGGTAGCAGAGCTTGAAGCCGAAAGTGCAAAAGACGGCTTCTGGGATGATATTCAGCGTTCACAGAAGCTTACTCAGCACATGGCTTCACTTAAAAACAAAATCAAGGCTTACGAGGACTTAAAGGCATCCTTTGAGGATACCCTTACACTCATTGAGCTTGCCAACGAGGAAGAGGACGAAAGCCTTTTCGACGAGTGTCGCGGCAGTGTTGATGCCTTCATTTCATCCCTTGATGCAATGACCCTCTCAACACTTCTTACAGGTGAATACGACAAAAACAACGCCATTCTCACCTTCCACGCAGGTGCAGGCGGAACAGAGGCTCAGGACTGGGCTCAGATGCTTTTCCGTATGTACAACCGTTGGGGTGAACGTCACGGCTTTAAAGTTTCAACTCTTGACTACCTTGACGGCGACGAAGCAGGTCTTAAATCTGCGGTTATTCTTATTGAGGGCGAAAACGCTTACGGCTATATGAAGAGCGAAAGCGGTATTCACAGACTTGTTCGTGTTTCACCCTTCGACGCTTCAGGCAGAAGACACACCTCATTCGCATCCCTTGAGGTTATGCCCGAAATCGACGACAGTATTGAGGTTGAAATCGCTCCCGAAGACATTAAAATGGACGTTTACCGTTCATCGGGTGCAGGCGGTCAGAAGGTTAACAAAACTTCATCTGCAGTTCGTCTTACACATATTCCCACAGGTATCGTATGCTCCTGTCAGGTTGAAAGAAGCCAGCATCAGAACCGTGAGGTTGCTATGCGTATGCTTAAATCAAAGCTTATTGAAATCAAAGAGCGTGAGCACCTTGACAAAATCAGTGATATCAAGGGTGTTCAGAAGGAAATTGCATGGGGTAGCCAGATTCGTTCATACGTATTTATGCCCTATACCCTTGCAAAGGACCACAGAACAAGCTTTGAAAACGGTAACATCAATGCAGTTATGGACGGCGATATCGACGGTTTCATAAATGCATACCTTAAAATGCAGGCAAATCAGTAATGGATATACGTGAAGAATCTTTAAAAAAGCATTACGAGTGGAACGGCAAAATCGAGGTTGTTGCCCGTTGCCCCGTTGACACTCGTGAAGATATGTCCTTAGCCTACACCCCCGGTGTTGCGGAGGCTTGTATGGTTATAAACGGCGACGTCAACAAATCCTTTGAATTAACCCGAAGAAACAATCTTGTAGCCGTTGTTACCGACGGCACCGCAGTTTTAGGGCTCGGTGATATCGGACCCGAGGCAGGTATGCCCGTTATGGAGGGTAAATGTGCCCTGTTCAAAAAATTTGCGGACGTTGACGCCTTCCCCCTTTGTATAAAATCCAAGGACGTTGACGAAATTGTAAGAACAATTTATCTTCTTTCCGGTAGCTTCGGCGGAATTAACCTTGAGGATATTGCCGCACCCCGTTGTTTTGAAATCGAAAAAAAGCTCAAAGAGTGTTGCGATATTCCCATTTTCCACGATGACCAGCACGGCACTGCAGTTGTGGTTCTTGCAGGTGTGATTAACGCACTTCGTGTTGTTGGCAAGAAAATAGAGGACGTTAAAATTGTTGTTAACGGTCTCGGTGCCGCAGGTACCGCCATTTCAAAAATGCTTATTGCCGCAGGGGCAAAAAACATGGTGCTTGTTGACAAGCGAGGCATTATTGACGAGAACGACACACTTTTAGGTGAGGAACGACAGAACCTTGCAAAAATCACCAACCCCGAAGCGCTTACGGGCACACTTGACGTTGCAATGAAAAATGCGGACGTTTTCGTGGGTGTTTCCGCACCGGGTATTGTGACCAAGGAAATGGTTAAATCAATGAACTCCGATGCAATAGTTTTTGCAATGGCAAACCCCACTCCCGAAATTATGCCCGATAAAGCCAAAAATGCAGGGGCACGTGTTGTGGGTACGGGTCGCTCGGATTTCCCCAATCAGATTAATAACGTACTCGTTTTCCCCGGTATATTCCGCGGAGCCCTTGATTGCGGTGCTACGGATATTACGGAGGGAATGAAGCTTGCGGCGGCTTACGCTCTTGCAAATCATATTCCCGCAAACGAGCTGAACGTTGAAAATATTATCCCCTCCGCCCTCGACAGAAGTGTTGCCTTTGAGGTAGCGGAAGCCGTAAAAAAAGCCGCCATCGAAAGCGGCGCAACAAGATAAAAGATTAACCCTCTCAACCAAATTGTTGAGAGGGCTATTTTTATGCCTCATTGAAGTTTTCAACTATATATTTCACAACTGCACCGAACATAGGGTGGGAGTGGGAATGTGCACCGTTCCAGTTTTCCCAAAGGGTTGTGGCGCCGTGCTTTTTCATATTGTAGAAGGTATTTTCCTTTTCGGAGGTAAGGAGTTTGAATGCCAAATCCTTATATCCGTTTTCACAAAGGGTGCGTATAAGTATATCCGTTCCAAAAATACCACAATCAAATTCGCCCAACGCCTCGTACTTATCCACTATGGCTTTAAGGGTCTTTTCGTTACCTAAGCCAAGGTCGTAGCCGTAAGCGTCACTTGCCTCAAGTGAGTTGCAGAAGGTTCCGCTTTTCTTATCATAGTACGTATCGAGGAAAGCCTTTTTAACTCTTTGGTAACGGGCTTTAAGGGGTGCAGGATTTTCACCTATAACCTCTGCAGCCTCAATTGCCATTGAAAGAGTTTTAAGATAGAAATAGGTGTTTACAAAGGGTGTGGGAATAAGGTTTCTGTCCTCGGGTGAGCACCAGTCACCAAGGCACCAACCCCTTGCCTCCTCACGTACTACAAGTGAATTTTCACTGTGTGAATCAAGATAATCAAAATACAACAGCATATTGGGATAGTATTTTTTGAGCACATCTTTATCGCCATAATGCTTGTAGAAGGTGTAGGGCACTATTACCATAGCACCGCCCCAGCCACCGGGTCCTCCGCCGCCACCGTAGAAGGGTGCCGTATGCTGAACGTGACCTGTGTAAATATCCTGACAGTCGGCAATATCCTGCATCCATTTGCGATACATTTTTTCTGCATCAAATACAGTCATAACCACGTCCGCAGTAAGCTGACCGTCACCTGTGTAGCCAAGACGCTCTCTATGAGGACAGTCCGAGGGCACACATCCGTGAACGTTGCTCTGTTGTGTTCTTACATAGGAGTCGAATATCCACTGAAGTGTTTCGTTTGATGATTTGAATTTAACAACGGGCTTTATATCCGTGTGAACAACCCTGTATTCCTTAACATTCACTCTGCCGAGCACGTCAAAATACCTTGTGCCGTGCCACGTAAAACGGGGATAATACTCCTTGCATTTATCATCGTGAATGTACGTGTCCTTCTGCATACGGAATTCACCGCCTGCAGAGTGGAATGCAAGTCCCCCATCCTCGTCAAGCTCCTCGGCAAATCGCAGAACACAGCTTTCGCCGATATATGCATCCTCAATAAACTCCACCACGGGGTAACCTGAAATGTTTTCGCCCACGTCATAAATTGCATAGTCGCCCTTGCGGAAAATACACTTAGGCTTTAATTTTCTTACAATCTTATCGGGAAGACAGGTCTGCTCCTGCAACACAGACAAGGGGGCGTCAACCACCTCTGCCGAAGCCCAGGTATTGATATCCTCGGATATATTCGAAAAATCATATCCGCCAAGACGTGTATCCTGATCCTCGCCGTAATAGAGATTTGCTCTTTTTACGAAGGATTTTCTGTATTTTGTATTTTCGTTACTTGATGCAAGTATCTTTTCGTTCTGCAAAAGCTTATAGCATAAAAGCAAATCCCCGTAGGGCTTAACACCCTCGTTAGGGCATTCACGCTGACAGAACCAACCGCCACCGATATGGAAAACAATTGTGTTTTTGCCTTTTTTAAGGAATTTTGACACGTCGATTTTTTCATACAGAATTCGTGTAGTCATAATATCAAATATGGGGTATTCCATATTTGCAGTGTCAAATTTTTTATAGTTTGTCCAGGCGGGAGCGTGAACCCTGTCACTTATGCTTTTGCCGTTGATATAAATATCACAAAAACCAAGACCACTGACGTAAAGCACGGCTCCGTCTTTTTTTGTAACCTCAAAATCCTCACGGACTATAACCGCCTGATGCTCGCCGCCAAACTGAACCCATTTTGCTCCGTCAAAAACAAGGTTCTCGGTGCATTTAATGTATTTTTTGCCGTTTTTGGTAAAGGGAACACCGCTTTTGGGCAGTGCATTTTTCTCAAAAAACGCCAACACGTCAAGGGGTAATTCTGCAGTAAAAGCCTTTGCACCCTGCTCCTTAGCCTTTGCTTTAAGAAGCTCAACTATTTCTGAACCCAAACCAAAATTCCTGTAGTGCTCCTTAACTGCAACACAGTAAAGTTCAAATTCACCGTCCGCATTTTCACAAATACTGCCACAGCCTACGATTATATCACCGATAAAAAAGCCTATATGGATGCCCGTTGAATCACGGGCATCTTTAATATATGATGATTTTTCACCGAGCTCGTCACAGAAAACCTGACGGCGAAGTGATACGATTTCTTTAAAAAGCTTATGGTTGTAATCTACAATATCCTTACTTATTTTCATAAAAAGCCTCACTTGTTCTTAGAAGGTGCTATTACAAAATTAAACGTAAGCTCCTTGGAAGCATCGATTGAATACTGAGGAAGGGTTGCGGGACCGCAGCTGCCCGTACCCGTGCCCTTTGTGTATCCGTCGATGGTAACAAAGGTTGTCTTTTCGTCAACTACATCTTCTCTGTGGTTTGCTTTATCAAGAGTTTGCTGAGTGTAATTATGAACGTTGAAATTGAACTTTCTGTCGGAGTAAATAAGAATCTCTTCACCCTTGTCACTCTTTAATTTAAGATATGAAACGTCTGAGTGGTTGGAGTTATCCTGAGGACGGATATAGGTCTCGTGCTCATCCTTAACCTTAGCATAGTAAAGTCCTACGGGAGCGTGCATATTGAAGTCGTTGTAATTTTCCTTTTCACCTCTGCCGAAGTATTCAATTTCGGAGAATTTTTTATCCGCTTCAAAGGTAAGACCCAAACGGGGAATATCAAAGAATTTCTCGGTACTGCCCTCTGCAGGAGCCATAGCAACCTCGATATCCACAACGCCGTTTGCACCGATTATGTAAAGCACGTTTGCATTGAACAATGCATCTTCCTTTCCGTAAATCGTAAAATATTCGCTTACGGAAGCAACGCCCGACTTAACCTCTGCGCTAAGGTCCTCAAGAACAATTCGTGCATTGTTGAGATTGTGCTCATTCCACTCATCAATAATATATCTGTCGTTATCCACGTAGGCTCTTGAAATATTAAGAAGGAAGCCCTTGTGAGAAACAGGTTCTTTGTTAAGTACGCTTACACCATTAGCCTTATATGAAAGCATTTCGCCTGTTTCCTCAGAGAATTCAATTGAACCCTCGGGATATTTGATGGTTAAAACCTCTGCATCGGACGTAATTGAAACCTTGCCCATTTCAAGTGTGGGTTGAATAAAGGGTGCCTCTGAAAGAGTGAGCTGTTCTGCAGCAACCTCAAAATCACCATTCAGATAAATAAGGTTAAGGTAGGTGTTTTTATCATAATTAACCTTGGGTAAATCAAGCTTATAGGTTGCCTCCTTTTCAGGTGCAATATTCACAGGGAATGAGCCACAGGTTACAGTTTCACCGTTTTCCTGATACTCCCAATAAACCTCAATACCGTCACTTGCAAGGAAGCGATTTGTATTAAGAAGTGTAAGCTTATTTCCCGAAAGCTTTGTTGCTCTTATGGGGCGATAAGCAACCTTCATATTGTATGCGCCCGTGTGAGGTGTGCGGTCGGGATAGAAAAGACCGTCAACACAGAAGCAACCGTCGTGAAGCTTTTCGCCGTGGTCACCGCCGTAGGTGTACTGATATTTGTATTTATCAGTGCCGTCGTGAAGCACCGAGTGGTCTGCCCATTCCCAGATACAACCTCCCATAAATATATCGTCAGAGAAGAAAATCTGCATATATTCCTCAAGAGCACCGGGTCCGACACCCATTGCATGACAGTATTCGCAAAGGTAGAAGGGAACCTCGTTAAACTGCTTACCACGCTTTCTGTCACGGATTTTAATCATATCATCCTGATGTGTGTACATTTCAGAATATACGTCGTAATGGTAACGTCTTGTTCTTGAAACACCCTCGTAATGAACGGGAATGTCTGTTAATTCCTTAAGCATTTCGTAGCATTTGTCGTGACACTTGTAGCCGTGTGACTCGTTACCAAGACTCCACATAATAATTGAGGGATGTGTACGATCGCGATAGAACATTCTTCTTACTCTGTCCATATAGCGGGGTGCCCATTTTAATTTATGGCTGATTTCGCCGCCTTCACAGCCTAAATCCCATATACCATGGGTTTCGATATCCGCTTCGTCAACACAGTAAAGACCGTAATGGTCGCAAAGCTCAAGGAAGAAGGGGTCGGGAGGATAGTGAGAGGTACGTACACAGTTAACGTTAAACTCCTTCATAAGCTCAACGTCCTTAATAAGATCCTCAAAGCTCATAGCGTAGCCCTTGGTTTCGTGTGTGTCGTGGTGGTTTACACCCTTAAGTTTAATTTTTTTGCCGTTGAAGTAGAAAACCGCATCCTTAATTTCAATATTCTTGAAGCCCACGTACTGACGGATGGTCATAACCTCACCGTCTGCATTATAAAGGGTTATATAAAGCTCGTAGAGCTTGGGAATTTCTGCACTCCACTCCTGAACGTTAAGCCCCTTGAGTGAAAATGCATTTTTCTTAGCACCGTCAACAAGAGCCTCTGCCAAAAGCTTTTCACCGTCGTAAAGCTCTGCCTTTATCTTTGTATCGGCAATAGTGCCCTTAAGCTCGGTTTCAATATCAAGATTATATTTCTTACCTTTTTTGTTTGCTATTGCCTGAAAATCGTTAATATATGCTTTGTCATAGGTATAAAGAAGCACGTCACGGAAAATTCCGTTTTCTCTGAACATATCCTGTGCTTCAAGATATGAGCCCGTACACCATTTGAAAACCACAACGACAATTTCGTTGTCACCCTCAACAAGGAATTTTGTAATATCAAATTCATAGGAATTGTGAGCAGCCTCGCCGTAACCGACAAATTTGCCGTTCACGTACAAATCCATACAGGGAACAACACCAAGGAAGGTAAGAATATAGTTTTTGCTAAGGTCGTTGATGCTTATTCCCTTACGATAAACACCGCAGGAAAATTCCTCGGGAAGCTCGGGGGGCTTTACCCCCTCACCCTTGGGAAGACCCAATGCTCTGGGGTCAAAGCTATAGGGACAGTTAATGTAGGCAGGCTCCTCGTAGCCCGTTCTTTGCCAGGTGCAGGGTACGTTTATGGTATCAAACTTCACCTTGCTTGTATCAAGGGTCTCGGGAAGCTTTGATTTTTTCTTGTAATATTTAAACTCCCATTCACCTGAAAGGATTGTAACAATATCACTGTTATAACGCTCGGTTTTGTAATCGGCACTTACTGCCGCCGCCTTTTTTGTGTGAGGAATTGCGTATGCTCTTGGAGCAAGTCTGCCAATTTCCATTGTCTTAAAATTGTAATGGTTTGTTTTGTTAAGAGTGTATTTCATATAAATCCCTCCGGGAATATAGCGTTATTTACATATTATCATACACTAAAATACATTTCAATTTTAAAGTCAAAAAATATGTACCAAAAATATCGCAATTATTTTGATATTGTGATACAATTACAGTGTTATTTTTATAAAAAAGCGGAGCTTTACTATGAATTATGAAGAAATCCAGATTACAGGCGTAGTCGAGGAGGTTACCTTTCAGAACGATACCAACGGCTTTACGGTACTTAATATTTCTGTTGATAACGATTATCTTACCGCAGTTGGCGTTATGCCCGGTGTCAACGCAGGTGAAAGCGTAACCCTCACGGGCACCTATACAACACACCCATCCTTTGGCAGACAGTTCAAGGTTACTGCCTTTTCTCGTTGTATGCCCGAAACTACCGAACAGATTTATAAATATTTGGCTTCGGGCGTTATAAGGGGTATAGGTCCCAAAAAGGCAATGGCAATTATTGAACGCTTCGGCTCCGACACTTTAGATATACTCGAAAACGAAGCCGAAAGACTTTCTGCCATAAAGGGAATCTCCGACGAACAGGCTAAGGCTATAGGCGAGGAATTCAAGCGTCAGTATGCAATGCGTTCCGTTATGATGGGGCTTGAAAAATACGGCTTTTCACCCTCGGAATGTGTAAGAATATTCAAAAAATTAGGCATTCAGGCTGTAAAGCAGGTGGAGGAAAATCCCTATTGCCTTTGCTCAATGGGTCTCGGCATCAGCTTCGAAAGAGCCGAAGGCATTGAAGCCAAATTGGATAAAAAGCCCCTGCCTGATTTCAGAATCCGCGAGGGTATACTTCACGTAATGCGATACAACTCCACAAACCGTGGTCACACCTGTATCCCCCGCGAAAAATTATTGAAGCCCTCGTCCGACCTGCTTGAGGTCTCACAGGACGAAATTGATATCGCTATTGATAAATTAATCTCTACCGCACAGTTAAAGGCTCACGAAATTGACGGCAAGGACTTTGTATTTTTGCCCTCTGCATATCTTGCGGAGAAGAAAATCGCAGAAAGAATGGCAATTATTGCTAACTTCCCGCCACCCGGAGCACCTCAGCTTGCAGATTGGATTGACAACATAGAAGCCAAAAACGGCATTACCTACGAAACTCAACAACGCACCGCCATAGCTACCGCTGCAAAAAAGGGTCTGCTTGTTTTAACCGGTGGTCCCGGTACAGGTAAAACCACCACAATAAAGGGCATTATAAATATTTTTGAGCGCCAAAATCTTGAGGTAGCCCTTGCGGCCCCTACGGGCAGAGCCGCAAAGCGTATGAGTGAGGTTACGGGAATGGAGGCAAAGACCATTCACCGACTTTTAGAGGTTGAATGGGACGAGGACGACAGACCTGTTTTCAGAAGAAACATCAGCAATCCCCTTGACTGTAACGCTCTTCTTCTTGACGAGCTTTCAATGATTGACATTCATCTTTTTGCAAGTCTGTTGGAGGCGCTTCCCTTGGGTTGCCGTCTTATTCTTGTGGGCGACAGTGACCAGTTGCCCCCCGTAGGTGCAGGTAACGTTTTGCAGGATTTGATTTCCTCGGACGTTTTACCGGTGGTTTGTCTTTCACAAATTTTCCGACAGGCAATGGAAAGCAAAATTATCACAAACGCTCACAGAATAGTAAACGGCGAAGCTCCCGATTTAATCAACGACGGCAAGGACTTCTTCCATCTTGAAAGAGGCTCTTCGGTTCTTACGGCGCATACCGTAACCGAGCTTTGCTCTGAACGATTACCCAATGCATATAAATGGGATGCTTTTTCCGACATACAGGTTATATGCCCATCAAAAAAGGGCGAAACAGGTACAGTTAATCTTAATTCTCTTTTACAAAACGTTTTAAATCCCAAAAGCCCCGATAAAAACGAAATGCTTGTTGCAGGCAGACTTTTCCGTGTAGGCGACAAGGTTATGCAGGTAAAAAACAACTATAACATTGAGTGGGAAAGCCCTACAGAAAAGGGTACGGGTATATTTAACGGCGACATCGGTATTTTAACCGCTATAGACACCAAAACCCTACTCGCTACAGTTAATTTTGATGGCAGAATTGCGGTAATCCCCGGTGAATATCTTTCGGAATTAGAACTTGCCTACGCCATAACCGTGCACAAAAGCCAGGGCAGTGAGTTTAAAGCCGTTGTAATTCCTGCAATAAACGTTGTGCCCAATCTTGCTTACCGCAACCTTTTATACACCGCAGTAACCCGTGCCAAGGATATGCTTGTAACCGTAGGTAGCGGAGAAATGCTTGAAATTATGACCCAAAACGACCGTAAGGCAAAGCGTTACTCTGCCTTATCACATTTTTTGAAAAGTGGTTTTTAAGCTATGAAGAAACTTGCAGATTTTCTTATTGCAATTTTTTACACTCGCAGATGTCGTTATTGCAGAAAGGTTATTGATATAAGAGAACGGATTTGTCCCGATTGCAAAAAGGATATTCCTCGCATTGAGGGCCCCGTGTGCTATAATTGCGGTTTTTCTCAAAAGGAATGTGTTTGCAAGAAAAAGTCGCAACACTATATGCGTATATGTGCCCCTTACTATTATTCAGGTGCCGCCAAGCGTGCTGTTAAAAAACTGAAATACAGTGACGACATTGATATTTCTTATATCTTAGCCGAGGATATGGCTACTGCCTACAAAGAGCACTATAGTGAAATGGATTTTGATTACTGCACCTTTGTTCCCTCCCATAAAAAAGAGCAACGAAAACGAGGCTTTAATCAGGCTCAGCTTTTAGCTCAACACCTTTCCAAGGAGCTGGGAATCCCCTGCAAGGAATTATTGATTAAAACCGCACTTACTACGCCACAGCATACCCTTAATGAAAGTATGCGGTCGGGCAATCTTTTGGGCGCAATGCAGGTAAAAGACCGCCATCTTGAAAAAATACGCGGTGCACGAATACTACTGTGTGACGACGTTAAAACCACGGGCTCCACACTTAACGAATGCGCCAAGACCCTTATGATTTGCGGTGCCGCAGAGGTTGACTGTATAACTTATTGTATTGCAAAAAAGGATAATGATAAAACAAAAAACTCTGAAGGCTGATTGCCTTCAGAGTTTTGTTTCATCATAAAACGTAGATTATAATATCACGTCTGCCCCAGTTAACACACTGTGCTTCTGAATTCATATACAAGTCAACAGTCCAGTCAACGCTGTATATAAAGCCACCTGTATCAGCGGCTATACAATAACCGTAAACGTATTTGCCGTCTGCAGAAACAATATACATCTCGGTGCCATACGGAATTTCTCTGGGGTCAACTGCGATGTAGCCTGTCTGTGCACGTTTACCTGTGGAGGTAATGCCGCCGGGGATACAATAAGCAGTTGCTTTTGCATTAATTACTGATGAATATGTTGTAGGAATACCGTCTGAACCTATTGTGAGGTATGAGGGCATTGCCATCTCGCTGATGGGTTTACCTACGGGGATTGATGAGGGGTAAGCATTCTTTCTTACTTTTGTACCAACCTCAATAAGCTCTGTTGTGGGTTCGCTTACAACGTTTTCGGAAACAACAGTTGTTGAACTAAGTTCACCGTTAATGTAGCGGTCCTCGTAAACGATAGCCTTAGCACCGTCAACGCCCTCAACAAGAACCTTTTTGTCCTCTCTGTAGAGAGAATCATTGTAAGAATACTCGGTTTCGTGCTCGATAACCTGATTCTCTGTGCGTTCCTCAACAGTTACACGGAACACCTCAATAGCCATATTCTTTTTAAGAAGTGCTGTTACGTCGGGCTTAGAGAAATCCTCGCCTGAAAGTGTAACACCTGCCATATTGAGTGCATCTGCAACCGTTTTACCGGAAACTACCTTGGTAAATTCCTTACCGTCTGCTTTAATTACAACCTTAAAAATGTCGTAAATTTCGATTGTCATACCGTCTTCGAGAATCTGGTCTGCTGCGTAGTTTAACGCAGTACCCTTGCGAAGTGTAATGTCTGCGGCATTTATAGCGTCGCTGACTGTGCCCGAAGTGTAAATGGTATGGGTTGTGCCGTCAAAGCTTTCGATGTTTACCTTAACGCCACGCTTAATAAAGATTTTGCTGCCGTCTTCACCTGTGAATTTTGAATAATTCACGCTATCACCGTATGCTTCGTTAACTGTGATACCTGCATCTGCAAGTACTTCTGAAGCATCTGTATTAGCCGTTGTGACAACAACAACTGATGTACCGTCGTAAATTGTAACGTCATACATTACGGGCGGTACGGCGAACGCGGTGGCAGAAACGAAGAACAATGCCGCCATAAAGAAGAGTGCTACTCTCCTGAGGGGCGAAGCCACGGCTGTGTCGCCTATTTTTCTGAATGTCATGGTATAAATATCTCCTTAGACAAGCAACCTTCCGAATTGACGTCCCCACTCCTTTAAATGGGGGTTCAAAAAGCTGCCGTTGTAGGCAGTTTTGTCAACAATAACGTACCGAATTGCCTGGGTTCGATACAATATCGTCAGCAAAAATGCCGTAGTTATCCTATGGCAAGAGGTATTATACACAACTTATTTGAAAAGTCAAATAAAATAAAAAACACTTTTTGTGCAAAATTAACAAATGTTTTGAACAGAAAAACTCCATCCACCCTATATTTTGTGTCTTTACCCGAAATTGCCACAATTCAACCACCCCTTATTTTGTAAGAAGTGCAAAAATTACAAACTGTAACATTTCAGGGTATTTTTAAGGCTTATTCTTGCATTTTGTAATTATTCATTGACACGAAACGCCAAAAAAGCCATAATATAAGTAAAATAAAAGCACGGAGTAAAAATATGGAAATAAAATTACCTTCCGACGTTACCGAAATTCTTAATATTCTTCATACCGGCGGACACGAAGCCTACTGTGTGGGCGGTGCCGTAAGGGATTCTCTTATGGGTTTCACTCCCGAGGACTGGGATATTACCACCTCTGCAAGACCTGACGAAACCGCGGAGCTCTTTAAGGACTACAAAACAATAGATACAGGTCTTAAGCACGGCACACTTACCGTAATAATAAACCACAAGCCCTACGAGATTACTACCTTCCGTATAGACGGCGAATACAACGACAACCGCCACCCCGAGGAGGTAATTTTCACTCCCGATTTAAAAGACGACCTTGCGCGCAGGGATTTCACAGTAAATGCTATTGCATATAATTATGAGGGCATTGTGGATTTGTACGGCGGCAGAGAGGATATATATAATAGTATAATAAGGACCGTAGGTGACCCCGACAAAAGATTCAACGAGGACGGCTTACGTATTCTCAGGGCACTTCGCTTTGCCTCTGTTTTAGGCTTTGAAATCGAGCCCGAAATCGCTTCGGCAATTCACCGCAACCGCCACCTTTTAAAAAACATATCTGCAGAAAGAATAAGCACTGAATTATCAAAGCTTATTTGCGGTAAAAATGCCTTTAATATTCTTATGGAATACCCCGACGTGCTTTCGGTTTTCCTTCCCGAAATCGAACCTGCGGTTAATTTTACACAGTACGGCAAAAAACACGCCTATGACGTATGGGAGCATATCTGTCACACCGTTGACACAATTCCTCAGGATAAAATTTTACGTCTCACTATGCTCTTGCACGATTTGGGCAAGGTTCCCACCCACAAATTAAACGAAAAGGGTGACAGTACCTTTAAAAACCACGCTACCGTCGGTGGTGAAATGGCAAAAGAGATTCTTACCCGACTTAAATTTGATAAAAAGACCATTAACAGGGTTTCGTATTTAGTTAGCTACCACGATTTTGAGCCACCCGAAACTAAAGTGGAATTAAAGCGTCATTTAAAAACCAAAACTCCCGAGGATATTTGCACACTTCTTGTAATAAAGAAAAGTGACCGAGGGGCTCTTAGCGAAGCATACCGTGATATCAGCGAAGGCACAGCTCAGACTCTTATGTGGCTTAGGGAAATTGAACAAAACAATGAATGCTGCACTTTAAAAGACCTTGCAATTACAGGAAAGGATATTATGGAAGCAGGAATCACGGGCGAAAACGTTGGCAAAGCCTTAAACATGCTTCTTGATGGTGTAATTGAGGGAAAAGTTGAAAACGAAAAAAGCCGTTTATTGACATACTTATTATAATGGTATAAAATAGAAGGGTAGAGTGAGTGTGTTCGAACCAGATATGGTTTAATACAGTCACTTCCCCCCGTAACCTCGTTAAAACTCTTGAAATACGGTAGTATTCCTGTGAGTTTTGCCTTGGTACAGGAAAAATTGCTCAGTATTAAACTTCACAGAACCTAAAATGTCCGAGTTTGCGTACATTTAGGATTTTCTTTGGCGAAGTAATACTGGCGTATTACGAGACAAAAAAATAATAAAGGTGCGTGAAATCGGACATTTTAGGCATATCGGGTTCGAATACACTCACTCTATTATCAGGAAAGGGTGTTAAAAATGCGTAATGCACTTCCTCTTAACTTCGGTTGGAAATACTCTCCCGTATTTTCAGACGAAATGATAAAAAAAGACTATGACGATAGTAAATTCGAGACTGTGGACATTCCTCATGCTAATAAGGAATTGCCTTTAAACTATTTCGATGAAAAATCATATCAGTTTGTAAGCTGCTACAGAAAAGCCTTTGACGTTAAAAAGACCAAGGGTAACCGCTACATTCTTCATTTTGAAGGTGCCGCAGTTTATTCCAAGGTTTATCTTAACGATAAATTCATCGGTGAATACAAGGGTGCATACAACCGCTTCAGCTTTGATATTACCGACGACGTAAAATCAAAGGGCAACGTGCTTGTAGTTGAGCTTGACTCAACCGAGCGCAAGGAAATCCCTCCCTTCGGTAACGTGGTTGACTACCTCGTATACGGTGGTATTTACCGTGAGGTATGGATTGAAGAGGTCAGCGAGGTTTATATTGACAACGCTTTCGTAAGAACAATTAACGTTCTCAGACCCAAAAAGGTTCTTGATATTGACGTCACCCTTTCCGAAAGCACAAAGGGTACTCTTACCTTCACCCTTTTTGACGGTGACAAAAAAATCGGCGAAAGAAGCACCGACTTCAGCGGTAAGGTTATTAATGCAAAATGGGCTATTTCCGACGTAGAATTATGGGATATTAACAATCCCAAGCTCTATACTATATATATTAAGCTTGATGACAAGGACGAAACCTCCGTACGCTTCGGCTTCAGAGAATGCCGCTTTATGAAGGACGGCTTCTACCTTAACGGCAAGAAGATTAAAATCCGTGGTCTTAACCGTCACCAGAGCTTCCCCTACGTTGGCTACGCTATGCCCAAGAACGTACAAAGAGCAGACGCTGACCTTCTTAAATACGAGCTCGGCGTGAACCTTGTAAGAACCTCTCACTACCCCGACAGCATTCACTTCCTTGACCGCTGTGATGAAATCGGTCTTTTGGTATTCACCGAAATGCCCTCATGGCAGTACCTCGGCGAGGGTGAATGGCGTGACATCTGCCTCGATAACGTTCGCAGAATGGTTCTTCGCGACAGAAACCATCCTTCAGTTATTCTTTGGGGCGTTCGTGTTAACGAGGGTCTTGACTGTGACGAATTTTATGCCGAAACAAACCGTGTTGCACGTGAGCTTGACAATACCCGTCAGACCGGTGGCGTAAGAAATATGCCCTTCAGCCATCTTCTTGAAGATGTTTACACAATGAATGACTTTGTTCATTCAGGCGGTGCAATTAATCTTTTACCCCCTGCCTTTGTTACAAAGTCGCTTAAGGCACCCTACCTTGTTACAGAGCACAATGGTCACATGTTCCCCACAAAGAGCTTTGATAAAGAGGGTGTTCGTGCAGAGCACGCTTTAAGACACACCCGTGTTCTTAACTCCGCTTACGGCAATGCACGTACAAGCGGTGCTATCGGTTGGTGTATGGCTGACTACAACACCCACAAGGACTTCGGTAGCGGTGACAGAATCTGCTACCACGGTGTTACGGATATGTTCCGTGTACCAAAGCTCGGTGCGGCAATTTACCGCTCACAGCGTGAGGACACACCCTTCCTTGAGGTTTCCTCTGCAATGGATATCGGTGAGCATCCCGGCGGAACAATCGGTGACGTTTGGGTTTTCACAAACTGCGATTACGTAAAGCTTTATAAAAACGGCAAATACACAAGCACAATTTACCCCGATTCTTCAAAATTCAAGAATCTTCCCCATCCCCCTATGATTGCTGAGGACTTTATCGGTGATGCACTCGTAACTGACGATGGTCTTGACCCCAAGGCTGCGGCACTTCTTACAGATACACTTATTGCCGCACAGACAAAGCAGTGGAAGATGCCCCCCTCAAAATTCGTTAAAGCGGGTGCGGCTATGGTTGTGGGTAAAATCCCCTTCAACACAATGTTTGACATTGTTACAAAGTATATCGGCGGTTGGGGTAACGAGCAGATTACCTACGCCTTCGAGGGCTACATTGACGGCAAATGTGTTGCAACGGTTACAAGAACTGCAGTTACCGACCTTCACCTTGAGGTTAAAGCCGACTGTGACACACTCCGCGAGGGTGACACCTACGATGCAACCCGTATTCAGATAGTAGCCCTTGACCAGAACGGCAACCGTGTTCCCTTCGCAGACAGTGCCGTTAAGGTTACCGTTAAGGGTGCCGCTACAATTATCGGACCCTCTGAATTCCCCCTTATTGGCGGTGACAGAGCATTCTGGATAAGAACCAACGGCGAAAAGGGTGACATTAAGGTTACTATTGACGCTAAGGGTATCGGCAAGGTTAAACTTGACTTAAAGAGCGAATAATACTATAATACAATAACTATAAACCACCTCTCCCATTCGAGAGGTGGAATATCTAATCAGATTAGGAGACAAGAAAATGAGCAAACAGCCTTATTACATTACTACTGCTATTGCGTACACATCACGTAAACCCCACATCGGTAACTCTTACGAAATCGTACTTTCCGATGCTTTGGCAAGGTTTAAACGAATGCAGGGCTATGACGTTTTCTTCCAGACAGGTACTGACGAGCACGGTCAGAAAATTGAGGAATACGCTGCTGCGGCAGGTGTTTCACCCAAGGAATACGTTGACAAGGTTGCGGGGGAAATCAAGGACATCTGTGATTGCCTTAACACAACCTATGATAAATTTATACGTACTACTGACAAAGAGCACGAAGAATCCGTACAGAAGATTTTCAAAAAGCTTATTGACAAGGGTGACGTTTACAAGAGTGAGTACGAGGGCTGGTACTGTGTGCCCTGTGAAAGCTTTTTCACAGACAGTCAGCTTGTAGACGGCAAATGCCCCGACTGCGGCAGAGATGTACGTAAAGAGAAGGAAGAAGCATACTTCTTCAAAATGAGCAAATACCAGAAGCAGCTTGAAGAATATATTGAGAGCAATCCCAACTTCATTTATCCCGAAAGCCGTAAAAAAGAGATGATTAACAACTTCATCAAGCCCGGTCTTCAGGATTTGTGTATTTCACGCTCCACCTTTAAATGGGGTATTCCCTTCCCCGGTGATGAAAAACACGTTATCTACGTATGGGTTGATGCACTCTTAAACTATATCACAGGTCTCGGTTATGACCCCGAAAATCAGTCCGAAATGTATAATAAATACTGGCCTGCAGACGTGCACATTATCGGTAAGGATATTCTTCGTTTCCACACTATTTATTGGCCCATTATGCTTATGGCACTCGGCGAGCCCCTTCCTAAGCAGGTTTTCGGTCACCCTTGGCTTCTTTCAGGCAATGACAAGATGAGTAAATCCCGTGGTAACGTTATTTATGCCGACGACCTTTGCGACCGCTTCGGCGTTGACGCAGTGCGTTACTATCTTCTTTCAGAGATGCCCCACGCTCAGGACGGTACAATCACCTACGAAACAATCATCGAGCGCTTCAACTCCGACCTTGCTAACACTCTCGGCAACCTTGTTAACCGTACAGTTGCTATGAACAACAAATACTTCGGCGGTGTTATTCAGCCCTCCGACGTTAAAGAGGATATTGACGACGAGCTTATTTCAATGGCTCTTGACACCCTTCCTCAGGTTGCAAAGCTTCTTGATACCTACAAGGTGAGCGATGCTCTTTCAAAGATTTTTGACCTTGCTAAGCGTTGCAACAAATACATTGACGAAACAATGCCCTGGGCACTTGCAAAGGACGAGGAAAAGAAGGCAAGACTCGGTACTGTTCTTTACAACCTTATTGAAGGTATCCGCTTCATCGCCGTTCTTCTTAAGCCCTTTATGCCCGAAACAAGCGATAAAATCCTTGAGCAGATTGGTACTGACGTTAATACTCTTGAATCTCTCAATAGTTTCGGTGCTATAAAAGCAGGTGACAGCGTTGGCACTGCAACTCCTCTTTTCTCACGTCTTGATGCTGAAAAGACCCTTGCAGAAATCGAGGCTTCTCTTGCTACTCCCGAAGAGGCAGAGGAAGAAGAAATCGTGGGTCTTGCAGAAATTCAGTATGATGATTTTGCAAAGGTTGAGCTTCGTGTTTGCGAGGTTATTGACTGCAAACCCATTAAACGTGCAAAGAAGCTTCTTGAGCTTACCCTTAACGACGGCACAAAAACACCCCGTACGGTAGCCTCGGGTATTGCAAAATGGTACAGCCCCGAGGACCTTATTGGCAAAAAGGTTATTGTTGTTGCAAACCTTGCTCCCAGAGCACTTTGCGGTGTTGAAAGCCACGGAATGATTCTTGCAGGTGAAATCAGCGAAGACGACGTTAAGGTTGCTTTTGTTGACGGTCTTCCCGCAGGCACACAGTTAAGTTAAGATGTATAATAATATATTCGATTCACACGCACATTACACAGATAAAGCGTTCAATGACGACCGCAAAAATATGCTCGGCTCTCTAAAAGAGTCGGGCATTTGTGGTGTTATTAACTGCGGTGCGGATATTGAAAGTTCTGTTTTTTCGGTTGAACTTGCCGACGAATATGACTATATTTATGCCGCCTGCGGTATTCACCCCGAGGAAGCGGACAAAGAACCCGAAAACTATATTGAAATTCTCCGAAAGCTTGCAGAAAACAAAAAATGCGTCGCAATCGGTGAAATCGGTCTTGATTATTATTGGCGTCAGGACACAAAAGAAAAACAAAAAGAACTTTTTGTAAATCAGATTTTACTTGCTAAAGAATTGGATTTACCCATAATAGTCCATGACCGTGAGGCTCACGGTGACACCCTTGAAATCCTAAAAAAGCACAAGCCAAGGGGTGTACTACACTGCTTTTCAGGTAGCCCCGAAACGGCAGAGGAAATCTTGAAATTAGGTATGTACATTGGCCTCGGCGGTGCACTTACCTTTAAAAATGCCCGTAAAGTCGTAGAGGTTGCGGGAATGTTACCACTTGATAGACTCCTGCTCGAAACCGACTGTCCCTATATGGCACCCGTACCATTCAGAGGAAAAAGAAACTACTCGGGCTATATTCCCTATATAGCTGAAAAGGTTGCTGAGATTAAGGATATTGACCCGCAGACAGTGCTTGACGTGACGAGTGAGAACGCAAAAAAGTTATTTAACATAAAGTGAAACGAGATGCCGTCGGCATCTCGTTTCACTTTTAATTAAATGCATAAAATTTAATTTCTATTTCATTAAGAATTTTATTAAATGTTGTGTTTTCTATTGGAGCATTGTAAAGTTCATCAAATGAAAAGTATATTTTCTCATCATCACTATACGCCTCGCCAAAATACACTCCTATTACACAACTCTTATCAAAGTGGGGTAAAATATAGTATTGTTTTTCCTTATAAAGAAACTCTATTTCGTTACCTCGTAAAACAGAGTCATAAAAACAATCAAAAGATTTATACAATTCAAAAAAATTCATTTTTGCACATCCATAATTAATTCAATTTTCAATTTTAATATATACCATAGTATTTGGTGTGTCAAGTGCAGTTGTAGCGGTATCTATCCTCCCTGCCGCTTGCGGGAGGGAGGGGGACCGTCGCCAGACGGTGGAGGGTCCCAAAGCCTTTCTGTTTTATGGACCTCCCACCATCGCAAGCGATGGTCCCCCCTCCTCCTAAAGCAGGAGGGCAAGGCTATCGCATCAACTCAATATCAATCTAAACTCTACTTAGTATCCTCTCCCCTATCTCATCAATAACACCGAAGTCCGTGGCATTTATATAATATTCCTCAAGCTTATCGTGGATATCTTTAGCGAGGATTAATTTTTTTACACATTCATCGATTAATTCCTTTTTAGCCTTTTTCAGAAATTTTAATTTTTCTTTATTTTTGTTATACAAAGCCATATCAAAAAATCTTGAGGCGTGTACACGCTTGCCTTCATCATCAATTGAATAGTGATAGGAATTTTCCGAAAAAACACACAACTTCAATTCGGGTATAATAATATGCTCAAGCTTGTATTCAGGAAACAACGGGCAGTAGCAGGCGTATACGTCGTAACCCTTTTCAATAGCCTCGCTACAAAAATATTCAACTATAAAGGGCGAAACTGCATTGTATTCATCTTCAATTGTAATTATTTTCTCCGAAAGTGCTACGGGAGTTTCGTGAAAAACTTTTACTCCCTCGGGAGTTATTCCTGACAGAAATCGTTTTTTCAGCTTTCCCTTTTGCCCGCCTTTTTTCGCAACCAAATATCTTGCACACAGGCGTTTAGCATACCTCAACACCTTTTCTTTATCAATAAACTCCGAGCAAATAAGCACACCCTGTGTTTCTATGTGTGCTGCCGCCCGCATAAAATCTGCCACCTTTTTGTGCTGCAGCTTATTTGCTTTGGTAAGCTCCCCTATTTCGTTAATATGCTCCTTCAGAAGTTTTCTATCCCAAGCCTTACCCAAATCCACAATATGCTCCGTAACTCCGGGCAAGGTGGGTTCTATAACGTGGGGTGAGGTTCCGTCAAAAATCGAAAAAGCAATTTCAGGTGCAGTCACCGCATCCAATGACGACGGGTCCGCACTGCAAAAGCCACGCTCTATGAAATAACCTTTTTCATCGAGCTTTTTTGCAACCTTTTTCATTAACGTGGATTTACCCGTACCGGGTCCGCCCTTCAGAATAATGTTGCACCCTTTTTCATAGGGGTTGTATATTTCACCGAAAAGTGAACAATACTTATTTTTGTTGTTAGCACCCAGAAAAAACGAAACCGGCAATATTATAGTCGTCATAAAAATCCACCCCATCAAAGCATTTTTAAACTATAATATGACGAATACAGATTTTTGTTAATTTATGGAATTTTAATGCTCTTGTTTCATTGACATTTACTTTTTTAAGGGGTATAATTTAATTCTATTTTGATGTTATTTCAATGAAAAGGGGTTATTTTATGTCCAGATATGATGAGGCAAAAAAGATTTATGCTAACCTCGGCGTTGACACTGAAGCGGCGCTCAACAAACTTAAAGACGTAACAATTTCCGTTCATTGCTGGCAGGGTGATGACGTTACAGGCTTTGACAGTCCCGCCACTCTTTCGGGCGGTATTCAGACAACGGGTAACTACCCCGGCAAGGCTACAACTCCCGACGAGCTTATGGCGGATATTGACAAGGCTTTTTCACTTATCCCCGGTAAGAAAAAGCTTAATCTTCACGCTTGCTACGCTATTTTTGAAGACGGTGAGTTTGCAGACAGAAATGTCCTCGAGCCCAAGCACTTCAAAAAATGGGTGGACTTTGCCAAAGAGCGTAATATGGGTCTTGATTTCAACCCCACTTACTTCTCACACTCAATGGTTAAGGACAACCTTACCCTTTCATCTCCCGACGAGGAAGTGCGTAAGTTCTGGGTTGAGCACGGTATTTGCTGCCTTAAAATTGCCGAGTATTTTGCAAATGAAACCGGCATCCCCTCAGTTATGAATATCTGGATTCCTGACGGCTACAAGGATATACCTGCTGACAGAGTGGCTCCCCGTGCACGCTTCAAAAAATCTCTTGATGAAATTCTCAGCACACCCTACGACAAATCAAAGGTTTACGTAACCCTCGAGTCAAAGGTTTTCGGTATAGGTCTTGAAAGCTACACCGTAGGCTCATCCGAGTTCTGCCTTTCTTATTCAACCAAAAACGGCATTACTCCCCTTATGGACAACGGTCACTATCATCCCACCGAGCTTGTATCCGATAAAATTTCATCCCTGCTCCTTTTCAACGAAAAAATTGCCCTTCACGTCACACGTAACGTCCGTTGGGACTCAGACCACGTAGTATTATTTGATGACGAAACCAAGGAAATTGCCAAGGAAATCGTATGTGCTGACGCACTTGACCGCGTTTTCATTGCAACCGACTTCTTTGACGCATCTATAAATCGTATCTCTGCCTGGGTAACCGGTGTAAGAAACGTGCAGAAGGCGCTTCTTAATGCGCTTCTTTTACCCTCTGCTCAGCTTAAAAAGCTTCAAGAGGACAGCGACTTCACCGATCTTATGTATCTTCAGGAAGAAATAAAAACTGCACCTTTCGGTGATATTTGGGCAGAATATCTTGTAAGAGAAGGAATTGACAGCGATTATCTTTCTCACATTAAGGAATATGAAGAAAAGGTTTTGGTGAAAAGAATATGAAAAACATTTTTGCGGCTCCCTTTGTGGAAGAAATGAAAAAAGTAACCGCCAACATTTATCGCCTTGGTTGGGCTGAAAGAAACGGCGGTAATATCAGCTATATGCTTGAAGAAGACGAGGTTGCAGAATATCTCGACCTCAATAACGTTATCCGTGAAATTCCCACAGGCTTTGATGCAACTGAGCTTATCGGTAAAATTTTCATTGTAACAGGCACAGGCAAATACTTTAAAAACGTTGAATTTGACCCTGAAACAAATCTTGGTATCATCCGTATTGCAAAAGACGGCACAACAGCCGAGCTTCTTTGGGGCTATGCTGACGGAAGTCGCTTTACATCCGAGCTTCCCGCTCACCTTATGAGCCATATTGCAAGACTTAAGGTTAATCCTGATAACAGAGTTATCCTTCACACACATCCTACTAACACACTTGCTATGAACCACGTCCACGAGCTTTGTGAAAAGAAATTCACACACACCCTTTGGGAGATGTGCACCGAGTGTATTGTTGTTTTCCCCGAGGGTATTGGTGTTCTTCCCTGGATGTTATGCGGTAATAATGAAATCGGTATTGCAACTGCAGAAAAAATGAAGGATTTCCGCCTTGTGGTTTGGGGTCTCCACGGTATTTACGGTGCCGGTAACACAATGGACGAGGCTTTCGGTCTTATTGAAACCGTTGAAAAAGCCGCTCAGCTTTATATGATAGCCACCGCAAGCGGTAAAAGAATAAACACAATCACAGACGAAAATCTTTGGTCTGTTGTTGAGCATTTCGGTGTTCAGGAGCAATGCAAAAAGGAATTTCTTGATTTATAACTCAAAAAAGGACTGAACAAAAAGTTCAGTCCTTAATTTATTCTTTAAACAATTTAATTTCTTCATAAAGACTGTTCCGTGCATCGGTACGGTCTTTTAGTTTTTTTATTTCAATTTTGGGTCGTTTGCCCACCAAAGAGCGAAGAACGTATCTTCCGCCAAAAAACAGCCACCCCAAGGGAAGAAGTATTTTAAATTTTCTGGTAAAGCCCCAATAGAAATATACGATTTCATTGATTGAAGAAATAACGTTGCCCAAAAAAGATTTATTTGAATCCTTTTGTGAAAGAACGCTTTCCTGCACACTTGTTGCATTCTTCTGACCAAGGTTACCGCTTTTAAAAATATCCGAAATGAAATCCTGCACAAGCACCTCGTCACGTTCACCTGCAAAAGAACGCTCGGGAAGACCAAGACACTCCGTGCAAACCTGCGTTAAAACCTGAGCAAAACGCCACAAGCCTATGGATTTAAGCTTTTCTTCAAACATATCACAAAATTCACTATCGGTAAAATGTGATACAAACACCGCCCAGTCACAAAGCTGACGGAGTCCTATTCCCTCTCTTGTAAAGTGGCAACAGGTATGAAGCAATATTACAAGCCCGTGATGAAAATCCGATGGAACAATTAACGTACCAAAGGGCGTTTCAAGAGGTTTTGCTTCCTCAACAATATTCTTAAGAAGCGCTCTTGTTTTTTCACCCTCGGCACCCTTGGGCACACCCGCAGGGGTTACGTGCATTTCAAGGTTGCCCATATCATCAAAATAAACGATGTGTTTTTCGTGCTCCTTGGGGTTTCGTGTAAAGCCCTTGGCTTCAAGCACCTCACAAGCCCTTGGAACGTCGCTTTCATTCACAAGAAAATCCACGTCACCCATGGTCCTTAAAAGAGGGTCGGGATAATAGGCGGCTGAGGCAACACCCTTTAAAATAACGTAGGGAATACCCGCTTCGGTCATTATTTTGTGAAGTCGCAGATGCTCTTTATTCACGTGTATAAGTCGTCGCATATCATCCTGCAACGCACCGCGCATTTTTAAAAGGAACTGTTCACTACAGCCTTCGGGAGCGGAGCCCGAAAAGGTAATAAGTGTCACCGCCTGCGAATAAGCCTCACGCCATACAAGGGGCAATAAAGCACCCTTGCAGGGAACCTCACGACCCGCACCGAACAAGGAATTGGCGAGTAAATCGAGAAGAAGCTGTTCAATTTTTTGGGAACCGTTCTCTGTTACCGCCATTTTCTTCGTCCTTTATAATTTAATGTCTGTGATGATGCTTCTTTTTACCTGATTCGCCGTATCCGTAACCATAGCCGTAGCCATACTTACCGTATTTGCCGTAGCCGTAACCATAGCCGTAACCGTAGCCGTAGCCGTCATTGTGACCGTAGCCCGTAATACCATCCTTGGCGCCGTTAATAAGACAACCTAAAAGCCTTACGTTTGTAGACATAAGTCCGTCAAGACCGCTACGTATTTTAGAAACTCGTACCGTATCCTGATAAACAACGTAAATAGCCGCATCTGAAGCCTGAGCAACGTACATTGTGTCGGAAACAAGACCGCAGGGCGGAGTATCCACAAGCACGTAATCGTATTGGTCGCGAACCTCATTAAGAATACTCTTTATTTCCTTAGCATTCATAAACTTATGGTAGTTGCTGTCGGATTTAATATTCATAAAGGAAATTTTGTAATCCTTTAATTCGGCAATTCTGTATTTTTCGGTATTTACCGAATACTCAAGTGCATCAACGTCGAATTTAAAGAGCTTTGCAACGCTGGGGTTACGTAAGTCCGCATCAACCAAAAGCACGTTTTTGCCGTAAGCACCCATTGCGAGGGCAAGGTTTGAAATAACTGTTGTTTTACCTTCACCGGGTGCGGTGCTTGTAACCATAACAACCTTTTCTTCCTCAGTAAGGGAGTTAATAACCATACTTCTGAGCACTCGGAAGGACTCCATAAAGCCCTTACTTACACCCTTATTGGTAAAGAGTACGTTTTTCTCAACCTTTTTGGAGTTCTTTTTATGTGAAATCTCGGGGATAACACCCAATGCATCACAGTTAAGCTGAGCCTGAACCTCTTTTTTAACCTTAATGGTTTTACGCTGAATAACGTAAAGGAAAATCCAGCAAAGACCGATTATTGCACCGATACCAAGACCCTTTGCGCCCTGCACAAGTGAGTCCGCACTGTTTGAGGGCTCTGTTGCAACGTCGGGGGTGGTAATCATTTTAAGCTTAACGTTACCAACAACGTATTTTGCGGCTGTAGGGTAATTCTCAACAGCGGATAAAAGCACGTCGTAGGTCATCTGAGGGTCCTGACCCGTTGCAGTAAGGGTAAACATATTTGAGCCCGTATCCGATGAAACCTTAAGGTCAACGGGAATGCTCGGAATTTCAAGGTCCTCACAGATGGAGTCACGAAGAACGTTACTGCCCATAATATAGGGGAAGGTTTTTACAAGCTGATTAACCGTTGAGGAATCATAGAAGAAGGAGTATGCCGAAATACCGTTTACCGAAGAAGTGTTTTGCTGAGTGCTTACCGTAAAGGTAGCCTTTGAGGTGTAAAGGGGCACGTACTGACGCTGAGTATCAACAAACTTGAAGCCGCCAACAATAATTGCGCAAACAATTATTACCCACCAGAATTTTTTAAAGCCTTTGAAAAAGTCGCCGAAGTAGACAAAGATTTTACCCGTGTCTACAACCTTGGACTTGCCAATTTTTTTATCTTCCATACTTATCACTTCCTTCGGGTTCAGACGTTGTAATCATCGTCTGCGTCAGAGTCGGTTTTTATCGTTGCGGCATATTTGCCGTAGCTGTTATAGTTTTTGCCGTAGCCTTTTTTAGAGTAATAGTAGCCGCCGTTGTCCTCGGCACCTGCAATGCCAAAGAATGCAAAGTCAGGGAACACGTCGTTGAGTATACAACCCGCAAAGCTTCCGCCAACCTCACCTATTGTAATAATGGCGTCGTTAATTGCGGTGATTCTTACCTTGTCGGTTCTTACAACGAGCATGGTCTGGTCAACGAATTTTGCAATATCCGTAACGGTTGAGTCAACTGAAAGGGGCGCGGTATCTATAATAATATAGTCAACCTGCTCCTTAAGAGCGTCGATTACCTCTTTAGCAACACCGCTTTCAATCCAAAGGTAGTTATCGGGGTATGCATTTACGTTAATAGCAAGTGAAAGTGAGCTCTTTTTGTAGCGTCTGAGTCTAAATTCGCTACGGCTTATTTCACCGTTAAGGAGCTTACCGAGTTCGGCTTTTTCAATGTATTTAGCGCCAAAAATCTTATAAAGAGCGGGTTTTTTACCGTCAAGGTCAACAAGCACAACCTTGTTACCCTTGTGGGCAAGTGAAACGGCAATGTTGGAAGCGATTGTGGATTTACCTTCGTTTTCCGCAACACTTGTAATAGCAAAAACCTTGTCGCCATGTCTTAGCTTCATATATTCAAGCTTTGCGGCAATTTTGTGGAAGCTTTCGGCAAAGCGAAGGCTAATATAGGGATTGCCATCAATAAACAAGCCTTTTTCCTTACGTTTAACCCTGTCCTTAAGGGATTTATTCTTGACTTCGTGAGGGATTGCACCAATAAGCTTGGAGTCAATTTTGTTATTGAAAATAGCCTCGTTCTTAACCGTATCCCTAAGAACGGAAATACCCACAATTGCTATAAGCGCAACACCTGCACAAAGGATAATTATAAGATTTCGGTTATCAATGGGCACGGAGTTTGAAGGAGTTTTGGGCATTGAGGGGTGCTTAAGCACGTTTATAACCGCATTTTCAAAAATACTTGCAGACAAGTCGGGGTAAACCTCTAAAACCGCAGTCAGAAGCTCGTAAGAGGTCTGGGGACTGTGACTTGTAACCTTAAGCTCAACGAAGTTGGTATCCGTCAGAACCCTTGCACTTATAGTGCCGTCAAAGGACTGATGCTCAAGGTGAGCCGCCGC
The DNA here is from genome assembly GCA_017550105.1 of Clostridia bacterium. Classification (GTDB taxonomy): domain Bacteria; phylum Bacillota; class Clostridia; order Oscillospirales; family Acutalibacteraceae; genus DTU089. The sequence continues at coordinate 69,193 of JAFYLQ010000017.1, forward strand.
CTTTTCCTTCATAGTGGGGTCCACGAAAACCTTTGAGAAAATCTCAGCCATTTCAACGGAAACACCGTAAAGTGAGCTTGAGGCGTTACCCTTGGCGGTAACAACTATTGTAGCAGTGGAGGTGTACTCGGGAGTGTACACACTGCTTGTAACAATTTTAACACCCATAAAGCCCATTATGGCGGCTAAAATTATAATCCAGAAATTTCGGCATACGTCTTTATATATACTATGCCATTCTAAGGTAATTTTCTTTTCTTCCATCTTTTATTCACCCACAATAACCGTCAATACTGCGTGTCCTTCAACGTCGTTTTTGTCCGTAACTCTGTAATGCACCGAGTAGGTACCGGGCTTGGTTGTGTCGATTTTACCCTTTTGAACCTGAACCTTGTCGGTTAAGTCGTTGCCCTTTTCATCCTCGGCGCCCACAATATATTTTTCAAAGTCAATTTCCTTTGAGGTGGGCTCTAAGTATATAAGGTAATCTGTAAGCTCAATTTCGGGAGCGGACAAATCCAAATCCTCAACAAAAAGGTTCATATTCACCACCGAGGAGTCACCCTTGCGGTTAGTAACCGTTGCCTGAATGGTGAAAACACCTGCAATGGCACTTGTGTAGTCCTCGGATGAAATTACAATATTATCTGAGATGTCACCGTCAATACAGTCCGTTGCGGTAAGAATATTTTTAAGGTTGAGCTTTTCGTAAATGGAGAAGCACAAATCCTCCTCAAGAGCGAATTTGGGAGATTCGTAGCCTACGTAACGCACCTTACGTGTGGCGGTTGCCACGTGGTTGTTAGAGTCGCACACGGCGTAGGTTATACGGCAAAGACCCGGCTCAATGAAGTTTGAAAGAGATTCAACAATAACCCTGTCCGTAATGTCGCCGTCCTTTTCATCGTAGGCGGTAACGCCCTTAAGAAGCTCGGCATTTGTAGCGTTAATGCCAACCTCGAGCACGTCCTCCTCAAGGGTAATAACAGGCACCGTGTTATCGGTTTTAAGCTTTTCGGTAACTGAAAAATACACGTAAAGTGCAGTAGTAACCACAAAAAGCAGGATTGCAACCACTCTTAAAATTTTCATTTCACTTTCTCCTCAGATAGTTTTATTTTCAAGTATTGCCTTGGGATTTTTTAAAAGAAGCCTGTCGGCAAAATCCGTAGAATAATTTTCGCTTATATATTCGTGAGCATCACCAAGAACGGGAGTTCGCACGTACGGACTGTGGGCATCACTTGCCACCACGTGAACCGCATGGTGATTAAGCATTTTTTTGGCATTAGCCTTGGCACCCCTGCCAAAATTACCCTCAAGGCTACCCGTATTAATCTGTAAAAGGCAACCCATTTTTTGAATTTTGATAAGGGAGTCAAAATTTTCGGTAACGAACTCGTACCTTTCGGGGTGTGCCACAATGGGAACGTAGCCTTCAGCGAGAACGCTCTCAAGCTTTTTAAAAACGTTTTCGCTACGCTCCTTAAAAGGGAATTCAATTAATGGGTAACGTGAGCCGTTAAGGGTGATTAAATCGCCGTTTTTGAGCAGCTCGGCAACCTCGCCCTTGGCAAAAATCTCCTGCCCCGATAAAATCTGAAGGGGTATTCCCGCCTCTTTCACGGCATTTTTTACCTCTAAAAAGCGTTCACAAAGACCCTCGTGCCAGAAGTTATTTTTGGAACCGGGGGTGTTGCTATGGGGTGTAACGGCAATAACACGTGTACCGTTGCGGTACGCCATTTTAGCCATTTCAAGGGTTTCAGCCATGGTATCGGCACCATCATCAACGCCATACAAAATATGGCAATGTATATCAATCACGCATATTACCCCACTTTCCCATAATATTACAGTATATATAATACTATAAATGTAAAGTGAAGTCAATGGGAAATTCAGTTAGGAAGAACAACAAACCACCGTAGGGGCTATGCTTGCATAGCCCGAAAAGAGAAAATTTATAACAAAACTAAACGGGTCAGGCAAGCCTGACCCCTACGGTAGGAGATTCTGAAAACATTATCTATAAACCAAACTAAACCTGACCTTCCACCACTCCGACCGACTTATTTTTAAAACCAAGTTTATTTTCACGCTTGATAATGTGTTGATACAACAATTTTGTTTAAAGGTGGTCCCCCTTCCTCCCGCAAGCGTCAGGAAGGCATAGCTTCGCACCTCATCAATATTTTTTATAATCGGCACGAAGTGCCCCAATAATTACGCATTACGCATTACGAATTACGAATTATAAATCGGCGTTAGCCCCGAAACTCCTCACTCCTAACTAAAAAACCTCCACCGAAGTGGAGGTTTTTTATATCAGCTTGTTAAGATTTTCATTGAACCGTTTTCTACCGAAGTAAATTTACAGTATTCAACCATATCGTACTGGTCTTTGCAATCCTCGTTTGACGAAAAAGCGTTCGCCATATCGGTAATGCCGAGGATTTCTTTAATAAGCTCAACGTCCTCGCGACTTGTGGAGCAAGAAACTCCCATACCTGAACCGGAGGCAGTAATAAACATTGCACTTGGCTTAATATACATATTCAATTACATAACCCCCCCAACTGGTAAGAAACTAAAGATACTGCTGATTAATTCAATAATCATAGCAATAAGCTGTTCAATGAATGAACCTGTACCGGTATTGCCGCTGTCACCGCTAATGTTGTCATCGCCGCTATCGGGAGTTGTTGTATCGTCAGGTGTTGTTTCATCTTCGATAGGTGTAACAACGCCATCAATAACTTCAGCTCTTTCGATAGGTGCAGCCATTGAAAGCATAGCGTATTCAAGTGCTTCCTCTTCAAGAATCGGAGCAGCTGCACCGCCTGTAAGCTTAATATTGTTAACCGCAAGAAGATTACTACCTGTATTCTGAATTGTGATTGTAGCAATACCATTTTCAGTAGTTACACAATCAGTAACGTCATAATACATTTCAGTTGCACTGTTAATTGTGAACTGCTTACTACCTACTTTAACTGTTGCAGTACCTGTTACGGCTCTGAGACCCAACTGAACTCTTGATGTGGGAGCTGGAAGTGAAACCTGAAGCATAAGAGCTTCGTCCGCTGCAGTCTTACTACCCTCAAGGTAAAGTTCGTTCTGAGGACCTACGTTCTGATAGTTAGCGAATGCAAGAGTGCTACCCTCAGCCAATGTGCCGGTAACGTAAGCAATCTTATCAAGAACAGTTGAACCTGTTCCGATCTGGCTCTTGTTAATGCTGTCAAGAACGTTGATGTACTGAGCATCCTTTTCGCTTTCAGCGTAGTTGTCGTCAGCGTTTTCCATAGGATGATAGGTACGGAAGCCGTCAAGGTAGCAGTCAAGGTATGTTGTTGTTTCGCCTGCTCTGTTTTTCTTAACGTTGCCCTTAGCACCTGTGCCGCCGTTAAGGATTGAGTTATCGTCAAACCAAACCATTTCAAGGTCTGCAGAAGCAATATCCTCCATACCAACCTGTGCGAGAAGCTCTGCGATGTCATTCTCGCTTACGGGAACACCAGTTTTAGCACTAAGCTTACCGTTTGCAAGGGATGAACTCTTAACAGCCTTAGGAATAGCTCCTGCATTTGAAAGGTAAGCAGCCGTTATTTCAACGTTGTATGTGCCGTGAGCACCCTTGAAGCTTACGATAGGTGTCTGACAAACAAGACCGTCATCATTTACATGAGCACCATTATAGAAGGTGTCAACAATGTAAGCTTTGGGATTCTTAAGGTTGCCATCCTTGTCTTTCTCGCTGATTTTAACAATCATAATACCTGTGTTTGCACCGCAGGCAGAGATAAGGTCAATACCGTCACCAACAAAGTCAAATGATTTTGTTTTACTACGTTTAGCAGATGTTGAAACAGTTGCCTTATCAGCGCTACCGTAAGAATAGCCATTTGATTTATCAGCGTATGCGTTATCGAAGCCGTATACGTCGTTATTGTTATCGGTAAGTGTCTGGTAGGTTGTTTTCTTGGTACCTACAGTACCCCAATCAGCACCTGTAGCATTTGCTTTGTTGGGAGCATACTCTTCTTCAAAGAGAACGTTTGATGCAGGAACAACCTTAATTTCGAACCAGTCATAAGTACCGTCATCACGCTGAATTAAGCAGTAGCCTGAGTCAGCAAAGTTAGTGGGAGTTGACTTATAAATAAGGTCCTGACTGCTATTTGTAATACCAAGAAGACCGTTTTCTGATTCTGTCTTGTAAGCAAGGTTGCCGTTATCATCGCGCTGTGCTTTAAGGTTAGCACTAACTGATTTAAGTGTACCGTTAACGTCATCGTCGTACATGGGAATACCATAGTCAAGAACGTATGTGTACTCGGGGATGTTGAAGTATGATGTGGGCAACATTCTGAATTCTATGTTGTTGTCCATATTGCCCTTTGTCTTATAAAGACCGGTTGTTTCGGTGTTATTGATTGATGTGTTACGAATCTTTTTGGTTTCGTCGGCAAGAAGTCCGCTGATTGTAACTCTAAGCTTTCTGCCTTCGGTCTGTCTGTTTTTAGCAATATATTCTTCTGCGTAGTGATAGTTTGTAACAGTGATTGTTTTGTTATTAATGTCTGTGTTACATACAATCTTTGCAGCATCGTCTGCGTTTGCAGCGATTTCTGCTTCAGAATCCTTGAATGAGAAACGACCGATTTCGTCGAATTCACCCGTAACAAGGTCAACCTTAACAGAATATTTGCCATCCTCGGGGAATTTAAAGGCATCGCTCAACTGCTCACGAAGGTAGGAGTTGGCGTCAAGGTTATCAAGACCAACAGCCGAGTTCATCTTAACTTCGGCAGTTGTCAAAGCACCAAAGTCAAGGAAGTTGTTGATAGTTGTTGAAGCCAAGCTCATTGAGTAGTTAACGCCGTCAACGCTCATACCACCAAGGGCTGTGAGGCTTTCAGCAGCAGCATATTTACTGGAAACACCGTCGATATAGTTCTTTTTGTTAAATCCGCTTACCTCGTTATTACCAAGGAGTGCGGTGTAAACGAATGCACCATTATTTTTAGCGGTCAAAGCTTGCTGAATAACTGCGTTTGCGGCTGCTGTTGTGGAGCTACCGCCATCCTGACCGGGGATACCGTCAGTAATAAAGATAATTGCAACGTTTCTGTCACCGCCGGCTTTATAGTTAATACCGGAGTTTGAAATAATATTGTTTGCGCAAATTAACTCAAGACCACTGTTGTTGGTCTGAGCGGATGTTGTAAGTGCAGAAACTTTTGACTGAAGAGTGGAAGCGTTAGCTGCATCCCAGTAAGCATCCTTAAAGCCTGTGTTTACAAGGTTGCCACTTGTGTTATAGTAACCGCTTGAACCATCTGCACCGTACTGAACAAGAGCAATTCTGTTCTGTGAGTTCTGTGCAGCAATATCACCGATAAGGTCTTCAACTGTTGTTTTTAATGTATCAATACGAACGTGCTCGTTAGAGTAAGTATCGTTAGATTCATCAAATCGGTAATGAAGACCCTGATAAACGTCTTCTTTTCGTCTGTTACTATTACTAGTTTTTGTTGAATAGTCTGATTCATTTTCGCCGCTGTCAACCCATGCCTTCCACTCGGTGTAGGTTCTACCAACGGGGTTAACTGCGTGGTTCTGAATACAATAGTATAAACCGTCATCGGCAATATAATATGCGTAATATTTCTGTCTGATACTTGTGGTAGCACCAAGGAATGTACCATGCTCCGTTGTATTAACAGCCATATATACTTTATAGTATTTGCCGTCGGTATGCTTAAGGTAAATATCCTCATCGGGGTTTGAGAAGCCGTAACCATTAATACCCTTACCGTTATCGTCCGATGTGTTAGCTTCAAGGCTGAGTGATGATACGCCAAGGCTACCGGTAAATTCTATAATACCTGTGCTACCCTCTGCAGCCATTGATGATGATGTATCGGCTACGATAATGTAGTCGGTAGGTCTTTCGCCAACGTACTGATAGTGGTTGGGTGAAATAGCGTAGGTTTCAAGAGTAACCTCGTAAGTACCGTCCGCCTGAAGCTCTGCATCAAGGTCCGTATAAACACGGCTTTCATATGTAGAAGCAACCTCGTCAACAACACGGCGGTAGATGTTAAATAAGCCATCCTCATAGAAGGTATCTGCACCTGTTAAAACGGGACCGCCGATAATATTATTACCACCTAAGTTAAGAGCGTCACAATGGAATGTACCGGGAATTTCAGAAAGACCTGAACAAATCGGTATGCTACCACTACTCATAATGTAGTGTGAGTTAATTCTGGTGTTATATAACTCGGTTGTACCGTCATTACACCAGAGGAAATAGGTTTCAGCGTTAGAAATCCAGAAACCACCATCGCCGTCACCGGATTCCTGAATAGCCATATCTTTAAGAACACCTGTATTACCCGGTGCCATTGAGATTTTATTCTGATCAAAGTACAAATAGTTACAGTTTGCGAAATATGTTTCGGTATTTTTGAAGTTGTATCTCTGATTAGCAGTTTTTATAAGCTCCCAACGTACTGCTTCAACGTCGTCAATTTCGGGATTTTCAAGATAAAGAATATCCTTATCGCCTATTTTATCAAAGGAATAATAGCTAATGGGGTGACCTATCATACCATTGTAACCCTTGATAGCATCTGCGGTACTCTTTGAGAGCTTGTAATCCTTAAAGTTACCGTCCGCATTAAGAGCGTAAAGGTAGTTTTTCTGTGTAACGGGATCTTTTCTATCTGATTCGTGAACGATGATATATTCTTCACCGTCTTTGATTTCGCTGAGAGAATTTACCTTTTCGTAATAAATACTTTCTTCAGGCTCAACAACGGTTGTTTCCATAAGCTCATATGGGTCAAGCTGCCAGATAACGTCAACGGGCTTTTCACAGTTACCGATTGATGTAAGCCCTGAGCTTTCGTTCATGTATTTATTGGAGGCACCCTCGAAGGTGATAAAGATGTCGCCTTCAATAACGCAAAGACCCTCTGACATGGGCATCATATTGAAGTCCTTGTAGTCAGAAATGTCGTAAGCCATAACTGTTTTATCTTTAGAACCGGTGCTTGTGGTACTGATTGTAACGGGTACAGTACCGGGCTGTGAAAGGTCGATGTCGGCAACGGTGAGCTTACTTGTATCACCGAAACCGAAGTTAATGGAGTTACCCGCACCTGAACCGTATGAACGGCTGAGGTAAAGCTTACCATTATCAACAGTTGCGTACTGAACATCTTTAAGAGTATTGTCAAGAGCAAGAGCATAAGAGGGGTTACCTACATAGCCTTCGTCGTGAACGCTTTCAGCATTGGCGTAGCCATTGGTCTGAGAAACTTTAATATCGGTAATAGCAAATTCTCTTACTTCGCCTGCCTGAATAGCGTCCTGGTCGAAACGAACTGTATATGTACCGGTATATGTGCCACTTGTGCTCTGAGTTGTGGGCCATGTGCTATCCGCGCCGGCAGGTTTGAGACCTGCGGTAAAGTTCATTTTGTAGTGATATCTGCCGTCATCAAGCTGAGTGATAGTTGTCTGAGCTGATTGTTTTACGTTACAGTGACCACCATTTGGGGCAAACATATACATATCGGTGCTTCTGTTTGTTGATGTAAACTCAATTGTATAGTTAACACCCTCGGTTAAATAAAATGAACCAAAGTTGCCGATAAATTCACCAACATAAGCTGTGGGAGCGGTAATTGTACCTGCAACACCAACACCACCAATGTTCTGGTAAGCGCTCCAATTCATAGTAGAACCGCTTGCGCTAGAAGTACCGGAGCCTGCAGTTACGTTGAAAAGGTTTTTGAACTTTCCCTTAAGGTGATCCCACTCTTCAGCAGAGGAGTTACCAGCAAGCTTGTAGCCGAAAACCATTGAGTTGTACTGGTCGTTCGCGGGAGCATTATAATCAGCCGCTGCAATGGTAACACCAAGGAGCTTAGCACCAAGGTCATAGAAGTTACCCATCCAGAGAACACCCTGGTCATAACAAACGTATGCTGTGTAAGCCGTTTTACCATCGTATTCAATTGAACCAACCTCAACAAAGTCGATTGAATCAACAAGCTGAATCTGGGTGTGTTGACCTACGGGTGCATTTTCAAGAGCAGAAAGGGGTGCGTAAGCAATTCTTCTGTCCTTATCACCGCAGGAATAGTAGATATTGTGTTCAGAAACCGCAATACCGCCACCGTGGTCCATATTAACTGAACCGTCAGTATTGACGAAAGAGAACATTGCTACGAACTCACCTGTTGCAGCATCAAGGGCGAAAACCTTTGAAGATGCTGTTCCATCATTGTGGTAAGCGGTAACAAGCATCCAGTCACGCTTGGGGTAGTATGTCATACCCTGAATAACGTAGTCCTGAGACGCATTAAGACCCGGGATAACAATCTGAGTCGGGGTACTTGCACCATTAAGATACTGTGCCGCATAGTTATCGTATGTTGTTTTGTAAGAACCGTCAGTTCCCACAACACGTTCCTGGGTAACGCCGTCAATAGTAGTAGCAGCGTCAGTTTCCACAAGAAGCATGGGGACAGCAACAACAAACGATGTCATAACCATTATTGCTGTAAGCACTAATGATAAGACTCTTTTTGAAGTTTTCATCTTTTCGACCTCCAATGAAAATTTGAAATGTTTATATAAAATTTATTTTTGAATAAATTTGATACCAAAATTAAAGTAACGCGAAGCCTCGCCTCCCTGCTTCAGGAGGGAGGGGGACCGTCGCCAGACGGTGGAGGGTCCTGTTCAAATTGATAACCTAAACGTCATCAGGAAACTCTACCTGTATACCCAACATTTTTGCTTTTTCTTCACAATGTGTAGTTATATCATATACAACTGTTCCGAAATCTTTTCTTATATCATAATTATCAAATCGGATTACACTTAATCCTAAATCCTCAAGAAACTGTGTTCTCTCAGTATCATAAATTGAATTTGCTATATCGTAATGCTGAACACCGTCAACCTCAATTACTATTTTTAATTTAGGACAATAGAAATCTACAATGTAGTTTCCTATTATCTTTTGACGGTGAAATCTTGGATTTATTTTTACTAAAAAATCGTACCAGATGGTTTTTTCTTCATTGGTCATATTCTTGCGTAAATCCTTGGCATATTTATCCAAGTCTGAATTTACAGGGATTATGACTTTGTTTTCTTTTTCATCAGGACCCTCCACCACCTATCGGTGGTCCCCCTCCCTCCTGAAGCAGGGAGGCGAGGCTTCGCTTTATTTTAGGTTTTCTTCTCTCTTAATGATGGATAAAAGTTAGAAGGTTACAGCCTTTCGAAAGGAGGTATGAGGAAACAATAAGTTTAATTTTTACCCAACTCTTTTTGACAAAGCTTATTATAAAACTTCGCCTTCTCGCAGGCGTAGGTGGGAACACCGTCGTACCTGCCCGTTTCCGCAAAGGTTACTGCGGCACAGACGTCGCAGATTTTTCTGAGTGAGCAATTTTTGCACTCAGCGGGAAGAACTATTTTTTCACGCTCGGTGCGGATATACTGCCAAGCGGAATTGAAATCGGTGATTTCGGCTGAGGGAGTAATCATCATACCGCAGGGGGTCATTTTGCCGTCCCAGGTTACCCAAAACACCGTGGAGCCCGCACGACAATTGATTTTTTCGCCCGTTTTGTCAACACAGATTTCGCCGAATTCCTCGGGAACCTCGCCCATTTTAATGTGGTCAAGGTATTCCCTGAACCTTTCACCAAGGTGATGCCTCTGCCACTCAACGTGAGCAAGAGCCGCCTTTTCAGCCGTAAGCCTTACCGCCTTGCCGTCAACCGACGCACGAAGGGGCGGGAACATATAACTGACAGGCTGAATGTGAACGTCCAAAGCCTTTGCAAAATCGTAGGCTTTCAGCATATCGTCCTTGTTGTAGGGGTTTATGGAATAATTTAATTTTATATTAACGCCCGCCTCTTTAAGAGACTTTATGGCGTAAATAACTTTTTTGAATGCACTCCTGTCACCGCAGAGCTTTTCATAAGTGTCCTCGGACGTGCCGTAAAGGGTGATGTTAAGCTTCTGAGGGGGATTTTCCGCAAAAAACTTAACCTTTTTTTCGTCAATGAGGGTTCCGTTGGTGTTCACCGACACCAAAAAACCCATTTTGCGACATTCAAGATAAATTTCCTCAAAGTCGCTTCTTAAAAGGGGCTCACCGCCTGTTAAAAGTAACAGTAGCATTCCCTCTTTGCGAGCATCCCTCGCTAAATCCAGCCACCATTCTGTGGGCTTTTCACGTTCGATTGCCTCGCAGGAATTGGGACTGCGGTGTATATAACACATTTTGCAATTAAGGGTGCACCGAGGTGTTAGCTCGAAGGTGCCCGACAAAGGCGTCCCCTTTTCGGTCCCCTTTGCAAAAAGGTGGTTGATGAAGAAATCGTAGTTTAATGAATTTGTCATATCAGTTAGGAGTTAGAACCTTGCCTCCCTGCTTTAGGAGGGAGGGGGACCGGCGCTTGCGACGGTGGAGGGTCCTATAATTCATAAATTATAATGCGTAATTAAAGGTGCTAACGCCGATCAAGGGACCTTCCACCGCCTGACGGCGGTCCCCCTTCCTCCCGCAAGCGGCAGGACGGCTAGGCTTCGCAAACCTTTTACTTTTTTAATTCCTCTGCAAGGCATTTCACTGCCTTTTCGTCGGGAGTGCATTGGAGGTGGTAGACGGGGATTTTTGAAAGAAGGTCAATAAGCGTGTCAACACATTGTTGGGTTTCACCCGGAGCCGCAAAATCGAGGTAGATATTACCCAAAAGGCTCTGAATAGCGCTGATGCCCATTACACGGGTTATTTTGTTTTCGGGAGCCTGACTTAAAAGAACAATGGCTTTAAGGGGTAACGATTTGTTTTTGCAGATGCCACTTGTACCGCAGAAGGGAAGCCCGTGGGCAAACACACCCTTTTCGGTAACTGAAACACCCGCTTTATCGCCGTTTATTACCTCGGCGCCCATAAATTGGCGCCACAGCTCTGCCTGTGTGCTTTTGCCCGTACCGCAGGGTGCAGTAAATAATATTGCACCGCCGTCTGTTGAAATATATGACGCGTGGAACAAAAGTATTTTGAAGGGCAAAAACAATTGACTGAGTGACACGGAGTTCCACATATAGCGGAAGTCCGACATTACGGAATAGCTTTGGTTGGTAAAGTAAACCTCGCTTTGTGCGGTATCTGAAACTTTGTAGCAGGAAAGAGCACCCTCGGCAGTACCCATAGGGGTATGACGGAAAACCCTGTCCCCCTCCCACGACACCAGAGCACCCGTGGAGGTTTCTTTAAAATTAACGGGAGTTTCGGGCGAATTTTTGCCCACGTGATAGGTTATTTTTATATCGGCATCGCCCTCGTCAACCGTGAAAATACTGAAATTTTCGTGCTCGGTTAACGGTAGCTCAGATTCAATTAAAATCCGTTTGCCACATATAGTGTAATTTTGCTTCATCAGATACCTACCCACTATCCCATTATTAGAAGTATAATACACCATTTTTTCAAAAAAGTCAATAAAATCAAAGGTTTTTTCGGTTTTTTTAGCAACATTTTTTGTAAAATTGTGTCGAAATTTTCCAACACCACAACTTGTAGTGTATTGAAATTTTAAACAAGTGTGGTATACTATAGTTATCAAAGATTTTTCGGAGTGTGTGTGCTTATGGATAACAAAAAATACTGTCTTAAACCCGGCTACGTTCTGCGCGAAATTGCCGGTGAACACCTTGCCATACCCGTTACGGCAGAAAATTCAAGCGATATTGTTGTTTTGAATCCCGTAAGCGCCATTTTGTGGACGGAGCTTGAAGGCGGCAGAACCATTAAGGAGCTGACCGATAAAATCTGCGGCAGCTTCGATATCACCCCCGACGAAGCACAGGCGGATATTACCGAATTTATAGACTCACTTGTTGAAAAGGGTGTAGTTGAATAATTCGTAATTCATAATTCGTAATGCTTAATTAAAGTGGCACAAGCGCCGAGTATAGTTGCAAGTTGCAAATGGCAAGTTTAGGGGCAAAGCCGATTTTTGATAAAGTTGATGAAAACAATAAAGTACTGTAGGGGTCAGGCTTGCCTGACCCGTTTTAGTTTGCTGTAAAATTAATGCTTTCGGGCTGGGCAAGCCACAGCCCCTACGGTGGTTGAATGCGCTAACCAACAGGAAACTAA